>JAPLMO010000237.1 GCA_026386995.1 Planctomycetota bacterium
CATCGCGATGCGGGTGCCCGGGACGGCCTTCAGGACCGCCCCCGCCGGCACCTTGACGGTCTCGGGCTTCTCGGAGTTCAGGACCACCATGCCGCCGGCTTTCAGCCCCTCGAAGACGTTCACCGTCTCCAGCAGCGTGGGGTCCTGCACGATGCAGTAGTCGGGCGTGTGGATTTCCGAGCGGGCGCGGATGGCCTTGTCCGACACGCGGCAGAAAGCCCGGACCGGGGCGCCCATGCGCTCCGACCCGAACGCCGGAAACGCCTGGCTCACAAAGCCGTCCTTGAACGCGGCCTTGGCCAGGACTTCGGCGGCCGTCACGCTGCCCTGGCCGCCGCGACCGTGAAACCTGATCTCTTTAAGCATGCCCTGTCGTCCTCTCTTCAAGGCTCGTAAACTGCTGCCAAACTTCCCAGGTAAAAAGCCCGGCGATTCTATTGGAGGGTGCCGCGCAGGTCAAGGTGAATTCGCAGGACTGTGAAAATCATCACAGATACCACGCGCGGTGCACAAAAAAGGCCTGCGGCAAGCCGCAACTTCACTTGACCGCCAGAATCGTCACGCTCGACGCCGCGCCGGCCAGCACATGCGAGAACGCCACCGGGTTGCCGCACGACAGGCCCAGGTCGGCCTCCGGCACGGGCTGCCTGGCCCCGCCTCCGCAACCGCACGAGCCTTGAGGCTGCGGGGCGCAGCACGAGGGCGATGTCGTGCTAACCAGGAAACGATTCAACAAACTTGCGAATCTCGTCGCGTACGCGGCGATACGGGACGAGGGCGTCTTCTTCGGTCCTGGCGTCGCACGCCAGCCGAGGCGGGTCCTCAAAGCCCGCGTGCACGGCCTTCGCCTTGCCGAGCCAGAGCGGGCACGATTCCCGCGCCCGGTCGCACACGGTGACGACGTAGTCGAAATCCACGCCCTCAAACTCCCGCACGTGCTTCGAGCGGTGGGCGGAGATGTCGACCCCCGCCTCGGCCATGACGCGCACCGCCCGCAGGTCCAGGCCGTGCGGGTCCACGCCCGCCGAGTGCGCCTCGATGAGGTCCCCCTTCAGGTGCCGCGCCCAACCCTCGGCCATCTGGCTGCGGCAGGCGTTGCCTGTGCAAAGGAAGAGGACCTTGAGTTTCCTGCCCATCCAGCACACTCCTCGCTTGGCCGAGACCGTTCAGCCGCGCTAATCATATCGTTTGCGGAGAGCGAGAACAAGTGACGCCGCCCCGTGTAACCGGCGCCCTACTACTACAACGCCACTTTGCGCGACGGGTCTCCGTACCCGCCGCGCATGCCTCGTTTCCTGAGCGAGAACACCGCCCATTCGAGCGCGGTGGGTACGGAGACCCACCGCGCAAAGGTTAAGTGGTACTACCCTGCTGCTCCGAAATGGGTCTCCACTCGGTGCGGGGCCAGGGTATAATCTTTATTCAGTGTCGCGTACCCTTCAGGAGACTGCTCATGAGAACATGGCGCGTTGCCTTGGTTGCTGCGCTGCTGGCCTGCGTTGCCCTTGCCGGGTGCACACCGCGGACGGTTGTCGTCCGGCAATATGGGTCGTACCCACCGCCCCCTCCGCAGCCTGTTTACGTCCCGGCGCCCGCTTCCGTTGCGCCCCCTCCGCAGCCTGTTTACGTCCCGGCGCCCGCCCCCGTTGCGCCCCCGCCGCCGGCGGCGCAGGTGGACGTGGAAGTGCTGACGCGCGGACCCATGCACGAGGCATTCGGCGAACCGATCGTGTACGCCGCCCAAACGGCGATGGTGATCTCGCGTCCTCCGCCACCGCCCATCCAGGAACTTCCGCCCGACGAGAGGCCGGCCGACCCGCGCATCGTATGGGTCCCGGGCTACTGGGCGTGGGACGACGACCGCGCCGATTTCCTGTGGGTGAGCGGGTGCTGGCGGTTCCCGCCGCCGGGTTACAGTTGGGTGCCCGGCTACTGGACGCAGGTGGCGAACGGATACCAGTGGGTTCCGGGGTTCTGGCTGGCGTTGCCGGCCCAGACGATCGTGTACCAGGCGCCGCCACCAGCCAACCTTGAGGCCGGCCCGCCGGGGCCCCCGCCGGCCGACACCTACATCTGGGTTCCCGGGTACTGGTTCTGGACCGGCTATCAGTACGTCTGGCAGCCTGGGCACTTTGCCATCGCGCAGCCGAACTGGGCCTGGATCCCGGCCCACTACGTGTACTCGCCGCGCGGGTGCATCTTCGTCGCGGGTTACTGGGACTACCCTATAGCGCGCCGGGGCATTCTGTTCGCGCCGGCCTGGTTCGGCCGAGGGGTCTACCTGCGGCCGGGGTTCCGCTACTCGCCGGCGGTTGTCATCGACATGGACGTGCTCGTCATCAACCTGTTTGCGCGACCGCAGTACTGCCACTACTATTTCGGGGACTATTACGACGTGCGCTACACGAGCCTCGGGTTCCACGCGTGGTTCGAGTTCCGCGAGGATCACCGCTGGTACGATCCGATTGCGGCCCATGAGACATGGCGCCGGCGGCACGACGACCCGATGTGGGAACGCCGCGAGCGAGAACGATTCGAACACCTCCGCCAGGACGCTGCCGCCCGCCCGCCTCGCACCTTTGCCGCCCAGCAGGCCGCGGTGGCGCGGCTTCCGAAACCCGAGCGCCAGGCGGCCCAGATCGCCCAGCCCCTGAGCCAGATGGTCGCGAAGCCTCCCGCAAAGATGCGGTTCGAGCAGATCAACGACCGCGAGCGCCGGCAACTGGAGCAGCAGGCGACAGACGTGCATAAGTACCGAGAGGCCCGCGCAAAGTGGGAGACGCCCCCCGCCGCCGCAAAGGCGGGCAAGCCCCCTGCCCTGGTAGCGCCGCCCACGACGACCGGCGCGCCGCCACCCGCGGCTGCGGTCACGCCGCCTAGGGCTACCGTTGTGCCGCCCGCGGCTAAGGTCGGCCCGCCCAAGGTTACCGTTGCACCGCCAAAAGAAGTGCGTCAACCCGCGGAGATCAAGCCGCCGCCGGGCGTCCGCCGGCCGGAAACAACCGGCGCACCGACTGTCGCAACGCCGCCCGTTGTCACCCCGCCGCCCGTAGCCGCGCCGCCCAAGGAGGTCCGGCAACCCGTGCTTCCGCCGGGCGGAATCCTCAAGCCGGAAACGCCGCCGAAGGAAGTCCGTGCGCCCGCGGCGCCCGCGGGACCCGTCGCGCCGCCCAAAGAGGTCAAGCGACCCGAGGAAGCGCGGCAACCTGTTGCGCCAGCGGGGCCGGCTGCGCCGGTGAAGCGGCCTGAAGAAGTCCGTCAACCGCCTGCGCCGGAGAAGGTGAACATCCCGAAGCCGCCCATCTTGAGCAGGCCGCCGGTAATTCGCGAGGCCCCGCCGCCTCCGCGGCCCGAGCCGCCGAAGGCCGCCGCCCCGGTCACACCGAAAGTGGAACAGCCTGCGCCCGTCAGGGGCAAGGACGAGAAAGAAGACGGAAAGAGGTAGTCTGCAGCAAAAGCAAGTGGCCGGTAAACACTGTGGGCCGGGGCGAACCCCGGCCCACATTCACTTATGGAAGCGGTGTAAGAATTACTTCGCCGGCGCCGCCCACTTCACGGCGTTCGCCATGAGTTTCTGGACGTTCGGGTCCATGAAGACGGGGTTCGTCTCGTGGCCCGGCTGGAAGTAGAAGAACTTCGCCTTGCCCACGTCCCACGCCAGGCCCATGGCGGCATTGTCAATGCTGCCGTCCTTGACCTTGTGGAAACCGCTGAACACGAGCGACTTCGGCGGCGGCACGGCGTAGGGGTCGCTGTAGCGCTCTTCGTGCTTGAAGGTGAACTCGGCAGGCAGGCCCGCGGCAATGGGGTGCCGGGCGTCTTTCACCTTGACGGTGCAGGTCGTCGAGTCGCCCTTGTACGCGCCCCACGAGCACGGCGTGCCCATGAGGGCAAGGTTGGGCTTGGCGAAGTGCGACGAGTGGAGGGAGATGAAGCCCATCCCCTCGTCCTTGACGCGCTTGACGATCTTGCCGACGAGTTCGTCCTTGACGTTCTTGTGCCTCTGGTGGCCCCACCAGATGAGGACGTCGCACTTGGCCAGGACGCCGTCGGACAGGCCCTGGTCGGCGTCGGAGAGGTTGGCCACGACGACGTCCCAACCCGTGAGGGATTTCTTAAGGCCGTCGGCGATAGCCCCGTTGATGTCGTTCGGGTAAACGTTCTTCGGCGCGGTGCCTTCGGACCAGACGACCACGGTCCGCATCCCGCCGCCACTCACGGCTGTCCTGGCCGCCATCGCCAGCGCCGTCGCACTCTTCGCGTCAGCCCCTTGCGCCGACTTGCCGAGCACGAGACCCCCCGCCGCAGCCACGCCCAACCCCAGAAGTGTCCGCCTGCTGATCTCTGTCATTGCCGACTCCCAGTTCTTGCCAAGGGACCGGCGTCCGAGGCCGCGCGGCCCCGACCCGTTCGCCCGTATTTCCGGCGGATAATGATACCACTTTGCGGGCGGCATACAAGCGCGTGATGGCCGAGGTAAGGCTGCGCAACTCCCATGGCCTTCAGCCGCCGCAGGCGGCGATTGATCTGTAGCCTCGGGCGCAAGCCCGTGGAACGCGGGGCGAACCCCGCACCCCCTTTTTCCCTTTGAGCCCCATCGGGGCGACTGAACTGCGGTCTCGTCAATCCCACACATATCGCGGGTCGTACTCAATCCCGTGGCGTTTGAGGAAGGCCAAGAACTCCTCTTCGAACGTCACTTTCCTGTGATGCTCGACTTGCCGCTCGATATACCCGGCCACCTTGGGTACGTTGGACCGACTGACGCTGAACGCTCCGTATCCGCTCTGCCATGCGAAGTCTTGACTATCGGGGAACGTCTCGTGGGTCCACTTTGACGAAAGGCTCTTCCATTTGCGCACGGCCTCCGCCACGGAAACATCCGTTGTCAGGACGATCAGTCCGTGAATATGGTCGAGCGTTCCACCAATACACAATGCCCCCCCGAATTCGGCCCTGGCGATGCCCGACATGTATTCGTAGAGGCGCGGCCGGAACGATTCGCGGATCGTCGGCAAGCGATCTTTTGTGCCGAAGATAACGTGGACGAGGAGGTTCGAGAAGGTGTGACCCATGGTGCCCTCTCAATCGCCCCTACGGGGCTCGTGTGTGTTATGTTACAAATGGTAATGGATGGCGGTCATTTTGTCCACGGGCTTGCGCCCGAGGCTACAGATCAATTGCCGCCTGCAGCGGCTGAAAGCACAAGGCCCCACCCTACAGCATAATCAGGCAACACCCTGCAACCTCTGCAAAACTGGTCATTTTCCGTTTGCCGTTTGATTGGTCATTGGTGCTTGGTCATTGGACATTTGCTTCTCGCGCGGCCCGTCACCCCATCTTCGCTTCAACGAGGTCAATCCGATCCGCATCCGCGTTGCCGAGGCCGATTTGTTGGGCGTGGGCCACCATGAGGCGTGCGGCGGTCATCGGCCAGGGGGCCTTGCGGGACTCGGTCCGCTTGGCTTCGAGGATTCTCATGCCGACGGCCTCGGCCGCCACGGGGTCGGTCGAAACGATAAGGCCGCGATAGTCCCACCGGTACTGCGGATCGTCGATCGGGCCGCCGGCGAAGAGCGGCCGGATGGCGTCGATGATGACCAGGCGCGTCTTCGTGCGGATCGGCGGCAGGGCGTTCAGTTCAGGCACGCTCTTCGGGAGCCGGTCGGGTTCCCAGTAGTGATACGCCGCAGGGTTGCTGATGCTGCCCAGGTGGTTCTTCAGGGCCGCCGAGAGGCCCACCGTGCCGTGCGACTTCAGGATCCCCACGTTCACAATCGCCGTGGCCTGGTCGGTGTAGAGGCGGCGAAGGCGCGTCTGAAGGCCCCGCGTCGGCAGCGTGAACGGGTCCGAGAGTTCGTTGTACGGCGCGGGGACCGTGCGGTCGACGGCCAGGATGCGGTCGGGCTTGACCTGTGCGCAGGCTGCCAGTTGGGCTGCCACGGCGTCGTTGATCTCGGTGTGGCTGTGCAGTGTCGCGCGGCCGATGGAGTTATGCTTGATGGCGACGAAGTCGTCGGCCCGGCCAACCATGCGCCAGGCCGCGGTTTCATCCTTCGCCCCGGTGAGTTCCATGAGTGCCCGGTCGATCATCTGGCGGATGATCGCCGGGTTGACGCGATATTCCTTGAGGATGACCTCGGGATGGGTGACCACAACGACGCGGCTGCGGGCGGGTGCTTGTTTTTCCGAGCCCGCTACGGGAGCAGCGGGTGATGTCGAATCGGCGCCTTGCGGCGGCTTCGCGGCGTCGCCCGGCGCCACCTCGGCCGCAACCGTCGCCCCCGTGGCGAGAGCGGACCCGGCGGCGACCGCCGCGAGAAATGCGCGGCGCGTCATGCCCTCCGCTGCGGCCTGCCGCGCGACCAGCGCATCGTGCCGCGCGAAGTCCGCCGCAATCTCATCGAGCGTCAGGTGGCCTTTAATCGTGTCGTCTCCGCCCCGGCGCAACTAATACTACAGCGCCGCTTGGGCCCAGAGCAACCGTATGTAGCGCGTGGGTTTATCCCCCGCGCAGTCCAACGCGGGGCACAAGGCCCCGCGCTACGGCACGCATGTAGCGCGGGGGTTTATCCCCCGCGCAGTCCAACGCGGGGCACAAGGCCCCGCGCTACGGCGTGTAACCCGCGCTACGGCGCGCATGTAGCGCGGGGGTTTATCCCCCGCGCAGTCCAGCGCGGGGCACAAGGCCCCGCGCTACGGCGAATAACCCGCGCTACGGCACGTAAGGCGCTGTAGAACTATTTCGGCGGAATCGTGAGCATCGTGCCGATCGGAATGTGGCTAACGTCCTTGATCTTGTCCTTGTTGGCATCGGCGATCCTGGTCCAGAGTTTGCCGTCGCCGTAGAATCGTTTCGCCAGGGTGTAGAGGGTGTCGCCTGCCTTGACCTCGTAGGACTGACCTGCGGCCGGGTCGGCAGCGGGCGGATTGTTGCCGGCCGGCTTCTCGGGCGTCATCGGACGGGGCTTCGCCACCGGCGGAGGCGGCATAGTCTCAACGGTCACCGGCGACTTTGCCGCGCCGCCAGGAACCGCCACGGCGGCCGGCTGCCCATCGACCGGCTCCAGCGGCGGAAGTTCCTCTTTCTTCGGCCCGCATCCGACGACCAGCATCGAGGCCACCGCCACCAGCACCACTACAGTCAACGCTCGCATAGTTCTCCCTCTCGTTTCCCTGAAACTGGCCAAGCCCCGACGGGGCCTAGTAATATTTGTGCTCCTTCAGCAGCCGCTCCGGCACCGAACGCCCCTCGTTGTCCGGCGGCAGAACGATGTCGACGCCCTTCGGGAACGTCCCATTCGCCGCAAGGACCGACCTGTTGGCGTTGACGATCTTGGACGCGAGGTATCCGTGGCCATAGAACCGATCCGCCATCTGATAGGGCGTCGTGACGGCCTCGGTCCGGTAGACGGAGTAACCCGCGGGAAGATTTGCGGCTGGAGCAGGCTGGCGCATGCACTGCGTCGGCTGAGTCGTCACCGTGGGCGCCATCACCGCCAGAATCACCACCGCCCAGAGCCGTTGCATGCCTCAGACGCCCTCCACGTATCGCGGCGAGTCTATCGCGCCGCGCCGCCAAGTCAAGCACCAACCCCCCAAACGTCGTACTGCGTTACTCTCACACGCGTCCATCGAGGGGATGTGGCACGGCTGGCTTGTCCAGCCGTGGGGAACCTCGCGGGCCTTCCGCCACGGCTGGACAAGCCAGCCGTGCCACATCCCCTCGTAACTGACGCAATACCCAACGTCGTAGGGGCGAAGCATGCCTCGCCCCATAACTGCGGGCGCCCAAGACTAACGCGGTCCCCAACAGGCGAGCAGGTCCCTCAGCCAGTCCGTCTCCGGGACGCTCCAGAACACCACCATCAGGATGACCGCGCCGGCGTGCAGGTCGAACGGCACCGTGCCGCGCGGCCATCGCCATAGAACGAGGCCCAGGAGGCCGCGCGGATCGTCGTTGGGCGGTTCCGCGGGACCGCCGGCCGCGCCCCCTCTTGCGTCGGCGGCGGCACAGGACCGCGCGGCCCGCCACAGCCGATGGGCCACCGTCGTCAGCGGCCAGAGGGCGAGAATCCACAGGGCGGTCGCCATGTGCCCGAACCCTGCGCCCAGGATGATCGTGACGACCCGCTCGGGCCGCTGCCAGAACCCGCCGCCGCTTCTGCCCCCGACCGCCTCGGCCCGCGCCTTGATGTAACTGATCAGGTACGCCCACACCAGGCCCACGCCTGCCAGGACCGCGAGCGTCAGGTTCGGCTGGGCGTTGCCGGCCGGTTCGTCGGGCTTCGCCACAAAGTAGTACGCCACCCCGAGGTAAATCGCCGCGTCGCCGACGCGGTCGCAGACGGAATCGAGGAACCCGCCGAGGCGGCTTTCGAGGCGCCCCAACTTCGCCATCGCGCCGTCCAGCAGGTCGCACGCCCCGGCCGCCACCAGGAGCCCCACGACCCAGGTCGCCCAGCAGGCGCGGCCCGCGGCAAAACCGAGGCCGGCGCCGATGGTCAGGAGCATCCCCAGGACGGTCAGGTGGTTCGGGCGCAGGCCCATGCGCGCCAGCGCGCGGGAAACCGCGTTGCGCGGGTACAGGTAGAAGCGCCCTATCTGCTTGGAAATCACCGCTTGCTCTTGCCGGAGATAAACGCCTCGACGGCCTGACGGGCCTCGGCGTCGCTCATCTGCTCGGGCGGATGCTTCATCAGGTACGCCGAGGCGCTCGTGATCGGCCCGGCCAGCCCGCGGTCGCGCGCCACGCGCGCCAGGCGCACCGCGTCGATGCCGCAACCGGCTGAGTTCGGCGAGTCCTCCACCGACAGTCGCAGTTCCAGGTTCAGCGGCACGCCGCCGAAGCCCCGGCCTTCCATCCTGAGGAAGCAGACCTTGTTGTCCTTCTGCCACGGCACGTAATCGGCCGGGCCGATGTGGACCTGGTCGTCGGGCAGCGGCCGCTCCAGTTGCGACTGGACGGCCTCGGTCTTCGAGATCTTCTTGGAGCGCAGCCGCTCGCGATTCAGCATGTTCAGGAAGTCGGTGTTGCCGCCCGTGTTCAACTGGTACGTTGCGTCCAGGGTGACGCCGCGGTCGCGGAACAGGCGCGTCAGCGTCCGATGGACGATCGTCGCGCCGACCTGGGCCTTGATGTCGTCGCCGATGCACGGAATGCCGGCCCGCGTGAACCGGCCCGCCCATGCGGGGTCGCTCGCGATAAAAACCGGGATGCAGTTGACGATGCTGACGCCCGCCGCAAGGCACGCTTCGGCGTAGTGCTCGGAGGCCTGCTGCGAGCCGACCGGCAGGTAATGGACGAGGACCTCCGCCCGCGACTTCTTCAGGGCCTCGGCCACATCCACGGGCCGGGCGTCGGAGGGGATGAACCGCTGATCGTCCGGGTACTCCGCCATGTGGTCCGAGTAGCCGTCCAGGACAGGGCCCATGCGGACGACGACGCCCGTGCGGCCGACGGCGCGCTGGAATACCTTGGTGCAGTTGGGCGGCGCGAACAGCGCCTTTTCCAGGGGCTTGCCGACCTTGCGCCTGTCGATATCAAATGCACAAACGAATTCGATGTCGCCGGGTTCGTAGCCGCCCAGATTGTAATGCATCAGGCCCAGCGTCTCGCGGACCTTGTCTTTCTTGAGGCGCCGGCGATACCACGCGACGCCCTGCACGAGGCTCGACGCGCAATTGCCCACGCCCGCGATCGCCACACGGATCGGCTTCGCCATTCCCAACCTCTCCTCCCATGCAATGAAGCGTCCCGCCATTGGGAGCCCACCGCCGTCTTAAACGCTCTACAGATAACACCGCGTACGGCGCGGCGTCAATGCAAAACTGTTGCCGGCGTAAGGCCTTCGGTCACGGACGCCCGCCGTTCCGTAATCCCATGAAAGGGCAAGGCATGTCGAAGACTCGCCTGGGCGAGCCTCGCCCGAATTTGCGCGGCGGGTCTCCCGACCCGCCGCGCAAGACCTTATCCAAGACGCCGGGTGCCACGGCTGCGCTGTTTGCAGCCGTGCTCTGCGTTGAAAGGCGACACGGTTGCTGAACGGCGCAACCGTGGCACCCGACCAGT
>JAPLMO010000166.1 GCA_026386995.1 Planctomycetota bacterium
AAGGGGTTCTGGAAGAAGCCATCGACTCGCCGCCTGAGTTATCTTGAGCTTAAGTTGCGTTGTAGTATTAAGACCCCTCTCGCAATTACGAGGAATTGCTGTAATGCCTCACTTACGGGTTGGCGGACGTGGTTTGCCGAAGAGGAGGTGGAAGGGGCGGGCGTGGGGGTGGAGGGCAAGATGGTCGAGGCAGGACTTCAGGGCGGACGGCGGATCGGCGGTACGTAGGGCGAGGGTTTGGAGAACGGTCATGAGGATTTCGCGGGTGCGGGCGCCCGCCTCGGATTGAGACCCGAAGGAGACCTTGCGGGCGATGACCAGGGGCCGCAGGGCGCGTTCGGCCCGGTTGTTCTCGGCCGGGATGGCCGGGTCACCCGTCCAGTGGTAAAGCCGGTCGGCCTTCTGGCGGAAGAGGTCCTGCCGGGCCTGGATGGCCGGGTGGCGTGCCGGCGCCTTCGCCACGGTCTCGATCCGGCGGCGCAGGCGCGAGGCCTCGCGGCGAAAACGCCCTCGGTGGCGGACCTCGGTCCTGAGGCGCATCGCCTGCGCCAACAGCGGCGCCAGGGTCGCCACGAACCGCTGCACCTCCGGCTCCTGCGGGAACTTCTTCTCCAGGTCCTGCACGTCCCGCAAGAGATGGGCATAGCAGTACTGAATCCGGCACGGGGTCTTGTTGTAGGCGCTGTAGCGGTCCACCACCAAGACGCCGCGCAAGCGTTTCTTCCCCAGCACCTCGCGGGCGACGGCGGCCGCCCGGCTGCGGCGGAAGCGGAACAGGCTCAGGTCCGGCGTGCCGAAGAACCAGCCGTAGCCGTTCTGGCCGTCGTTCCGCCAACCGGTCTCATCGGCATGTTTGACCGGCGCCTCTCGATAGCCTCTCACGAGACGAGGGATCACGGCCGCCAGGAGGCCCGCCAATTGGTGCAGGGCCTTCATCAGACTCCCGATGCCCACACCCAGTTGCCGCGTGAGCGTCCCCAGAGGAACCCCGTAGAGGTAATGCTGCGTCGCCACGTGCACCAGGAGACCGTTGCCGAACAGGCCCTTGGGCGGCACGCCGGGCGGGCGGGCCTGGACCGTGCGTCCGCATCGCGGGCAACGCTTGCGGGCGAGCCGATAGACGATCCGCACCCGGCGGACGGGCGGAAGGTCGAAAACCGTGCGGCGACGCTTTCCGTGGTCCAGGAGCGTCTCGCCGCAGTGGGGACAGGTCGTAGCGGTCACCGGCACGTCGGCCATGCGGTCGGCCTCTTCCGGCGGCACCGACGCCCGGCCGTGTCCGACATGCCCGGCCCGCGCGCCGCCGCGACGGGCCTGACGCTCCGGCAGAGTGTCGGGCTTGACCGGCACCTTCGAGGAGGGCGTGGAGGACCCGAATGGACCTTCGGCGGCAGTCCGCTCCTGATACCGCAGACGGGCTTTGAGTTGGACGACTTCCTCTTCCAGTTCGTTGATCCGTTGCTGCTTCTTCAGACACTCCGGACAGTACGTGAGGTTCATGGGTCCTCGGCGTCGCGCCTACGGCGGTAGTCGTCAATCAGGGCCGCCCCCAACTCCGTCAGTCGCCGTTCCAGACGGCGACCGTTGTCCAGGGCCTGCCGCAGCACGGGGGCCAAGTCCGCCGACACATAGCGGCACCGACGCTTGCCACCTTGAAAGAAGGAGAAGAGGATGGCGGGGTGCTTCCGCCCCGCCTTGCAGGCCGGACAGGTCGGGCGTATGCAGGGCTTGCGAACAAAAGTCAGAGACCCCTTGGCCAGGGGCCAGAGGTCGGCCAGTTCGTCGAGGAATGCCTGATGGTCGGGCGGTCGTTTGGTCTTGGGCATTTCACATGATATATCGGGTACGTACGGTCGAGCCAATAAGAAAAAATCCGCCGGCCCGCCATCG
>JAPLMO010000228.1 GCA_026386995.1 Planctomycetota bacterium
GGTCACGTGCCGCAGGCCCTGTTCAAAGATCGATTGCGCCAGGACGATGGCGGTCGTCGTGCCGTCGCCGGCGACGTCGGCCGTCTTGGAGGCGGCCTGGTTGGCCATCTTGGCGCCCATGTTCTCGAACTTGTCCTCAAGCTCGATTTCCTTCGACACGGTCACGCCGTCCTTGGTGACCTTCGGGCTGCCGTAGGACTTCTGGATAATGACGTTGCGGCCCGTGGGGCCGAGGGTCACCTTGACGACCTCGGCCAGTTTCCTGAGGCCGGCGCCCATTTTGCGTTTGGCTTCGTCCGAGTAAAGCAATTGCTTGGCCATCGGTTATCTCCGATCTTTTTCGTTATCGTCTTGTGAGCCAACGGGGCACATGCCCCCTGCTTACGCAGGGGGCTCGAAATGCCCCCAATGGTTAGCCGATCTTCGCGAGGATGTCGCTCTCGCGAAGGATCATGTATTCCTTGCCGTCGACTTCCACTTCCATGCCGCCGTACTTGGCGTAGATGATCTTGTCGCCCTTCTTGACGGTCATGGGAATGCGTTTGCCGTCGTCGGCCACGCGGCCGGGGCCGGCGGCGATGACAGTGCCCTTCTGCGGCTTTTCCTTGGCGGTGTCGGGCAGCACGATGCCGCCCTTGGTCTTCGTTTCGGCTTCCATCTGCGCGACGACAATCCGGTCATCCAGGGGCTCGAGTTTCATTGCTTCATCTCCATTTTCTAGTTTCGTTGAATTCGTTCGTTCAGTGCGCCGCGACCCTTGCTTACGCGCTCATCTTCGGTTCGCGGCTAAACGTAGCGTCGTTTTTCACTCTTCACTCTGCACTCATCACTCGTCACTCAACTACATGCCCATGCCGCCCATGCCACCCATGCCGCCCATGCCACCGCCCATGCCGCCCATGCCGCCGCCCGGAGGGCCGTGGTCATGGCCTTCGCCCTTGGGCTCGGGCTTCGTGGCGACGCAGGCATCGGTCGTGATCAGCAGGCCCGCCACCGACGCGGCGTTCTGGAGGGCCGTCCGAACGACCTTCGTGGGATCGACGATGCCGGCCTTCAGCATGTCGCAGTACTCGCCCTTGTCGGCGTCGAAACCGTAGGCGCCCGACTTGGCCAGGATGTTCCGCACGACGACCGCGCCTTCGTAGCCCGCGTTCTCGGCGATCTGGCGGGCCGGCGCCTCGAGTGCCCGGCGAACGATGGCGACGCCCGTGGCCTCGTCCTCGCCGTCGGTCTTGATCTTGTCGAGGGCCACAAGGCACCTGAGGAGCGCCACGCCGCCGCCCGGAACGATGCCTTCCTCGATAGCCGCGCGGGTCGCGTGCATCGCGTCCTCGACGCGGGCTTTCTTCTCCTTCATTTCGGCCTCGGTGGCGGCCCCGACGTTGATCTGGGCGACGCCGCCGGCCAACTTCGCCAGCCGCTCCTGCAACTTCTCACGGTCGTAGTCGCTCGTGGTAGTCTCGATCTCGCGGCGGATGCCTTCGATGCGGCCCTGGATCGACTTGGAGTCGCCGGCGCCTTCGAGGATCGTCGTGTTCTCGCCGTCGATGACAACCTTCTTGGCCGTGCCGAGGTCCTGGAGTTTGACGTTTTCTAACTGGATACCGAGGTCCTTCATGATCGCCTTGCCGCCCGTCAGGGTGGCAACGTCGTCTAGCATGGCCTTGCGGCGGTCGCCGTAGCCTGGCGCCTTGACGGCGGCGACGTTCAGGATGCCGCGCAACTTGTTAACGACCAGCGTGGCGAGGGCCTCGCCGTCAACATCCTCGGCGATAATGATGAGCGGCCGGTTGGCCTGGGCGATCTTCTCAAGCAGCGGCACGAGGTCCTTGACGTTCGAGATCTTCTCTTCGTGGATGAGGATAAGGGGCTTTTCGAGCACGCATTCCATCCGCTCGGGGTCCGTCACGAAGTGCGGGCTCATGTAGCCGCGGTCGAACTGCATGCCCTCGACCACGTCGATCTCGGTCTCCAGGCCCTTGCCCTCTTCGACCGTGATGACGCCGTCCTTGCCGACCTTCTGGAGGGCGTCGGAGAGCATCTTGCCGATGGCGGTGTCGCCGTTGGCGCTGACGGTGCCGACCTGTGCGACCTCTTCGGGCTTCGAGACGTCGATGGGCTTGGAGATGGTCTTCAGTTGGCCCATGACGGCATCGACGGCCTTCTGGATGCCGCGGTTGATGGCCATGGCGTCGGCCCCGGCAATGATGTTCTTCAGGGCTTCCTTGAAGAGCGCCTCGGCCAGCACCGTTGCGGTGGTCGTGCCGTCGCCGGCCACGTCGCTGGTCTTGGAGGCAGCCTCTTTGACCAGTTGTGCCCCCATTTTCTCGTACTTGTCCTTCAGTTGGATTTCCTCGGCCACGGTCACGCCGTCCTTGGTGACCGACGGGGCGCCCCACCCCTTGTCGAGGACGGCATTGCGACCGCGCGGCCCAAGGGTGGACTTGACGGCCCGGGTGAGTTTCTCCACGCCCGCCATCAGCCGCGCCCTTGCCTCTTCTTCAAAGGCTATCATTTTTGCCGGCATAACCTTCTGTCTCCTTTCATGCCAGTCTGGTAAGTCGTGCTGAGTATCGTAGGGGCGAGGCATGCCTCGCCCGGACGTTCTCGGACCGCCCGGTACTGGGGTGGACCGTGGGCGTGCTCTCGCCCTCTCAAGAATATTCATTGTAGCAAAGACGGTGCCAAAAATGGCGTCTCGGGGACAAATGGGGCCTGCGGCCCAGCCAGGGCCGGTTTTCGGACTACGAAAAGTTTTCCACACCCGTTCCGGGGCAGGCAACCGCTGTCAGACTGGCACACACCCGGCGGTCATCTGCCCTGTCGGGTGCCATTGTGGCAGGCGACGACCCCGTCTCTACGCGTCGTAGCGCGGGGCCTTGTGCCCCGCATCGGACCACGCGGGGGATAAACCCCCGCGCTACAATCTGGGAGCGGCCCGCCCGCTCAATCGTATTCCGTTGCGCTGCGGAGCAGCGGCTTGGGGGCCACAACGCGGCCGGGTTGCCGCACGCCGGGGCCGGGGCCTTTTACGCCGAGGTCGGCGTCCATCTTCGCCACGAGCACCTGGAGCCTGGCGACCACGTCGGGGTTCTTGGCCGCCACGTCGGTCGTCTCGCCGATGTCCGCGTCGAGATTGTAGAGCGCCGGCGTGAGCGGCTGCGCGGCCTTGGCCGGCGCGGCCTTTCCCGTGCCCTGGTGCACGATGTCCAGTTTCCATGGGCCCGAGCGGACGGCCTCAAGGAGGTTGCCTTTGAAGTAGTACAGGGCCTCGTGCGGCGACTCTTTGCTCCGGCCCGCGAGGATCGGCCAGATGTCTTTGCCATCGATGACCCGGTCGGCGGGCACTTCGCCACCGGCCAGTTTCACCAGCGTGGGCAGCACGTCTATCTCGCTAACGGCGGTGTCGCACACAGACCCGGCCGCAATATTGCCCGGCCACCACGCGATGGTGGGCTCGCGCACGCCACCTTCCCACGTGCTTCCCTTGCCGCCACGGAGCGGACCGGCCACGCCGCCATTCTTGCCCTGAGTAAGCCACGGGCCGTTGTCGCTGGTAAAGAGCACGAGGGTCCGCAAATCGAGTTTCAGTTCGCGCAGGGCCTGAAGGACGCGCCCGACGCTCCAGTCAACCTCCTCAACCCAGTCGCCGTAGCGCCCGTTGGCCGACTTCCCTTCGAACGCCTTGCCCGGATGCAGCGGCACGTGGACGGCGGTGTGCGGGAAATAGAGGAAGAAGGGCTTGTCCTTGTTGGCCGTGATGAACTTCACCGCCTCGTCGGTGTAGAGGGCGGTGAGTTTGTCCTGCTCGGCCGGGGCCTCGACCACCTTTTCGTCGCGCAGGAGGGGCAGCGGCGGGCGCGTGTCGCCCTTTCCGTCCGCCCGCTTCGCGTTCTTTCCGGCCCCGCCCATGTCGTTGGAGTAAGGCAGCCCGACGTACCGGTCGAACCCGTGCCGCGTGGGCAGGAACTCCGGCTGGTCGCCCAGGTGCCACTTGCCGATGCACATGGTGGCGTAGCCGCGGGTCTTGAGGAGGTCCGCCACGGTCCGCTCCTCGGCGCTTATGCCGACCGGCGCCGCCGGAAAGAGCACGTTCGGCAGCGAGACGCGTTTGGCGTAGCAGCCGGTCATCATCTGCGCACGGGAGGGCGTACAGACGGGGGCGGCGTAGAAACTGGTGAGTTTCATCCCCTCCGAAGCCATGCGGATGAGATTGGGCGTGCGGTTGACTTTCGAGCCGTAGGGTTCGATGTCGCCGTAGCCCATATCGTCGATCAGGATGACGACGAAATTCGGCGGGGCCTTTCCAGCCGGCTCGCCGGCCGCCGATGCACCCAGGCGATTCAGCCATGCAGCCGAAACCGCGGCCGCGCCGAGGCCGGCCCGCTTCAGAAACCCGCGACGGTTCATTCGTGTGTCTCCTTGGCCAGGCGCCGAGTATTCTCCAGGGAGTAGTGCAACACTTTTTCTGTAAATTCCCGTTGGCCTCGATACTTGCGGCGAAAGGCTATCAGCCTTGGAGCCTTGCCAGTCGCAGGAAGTAGTTGGCCCCGGCGAAATTGGGGTCGCGTTGCAGGACATCCGACAAGAGGTCGACCGCATCGGAGTATCGGCCGCTGAAGTAGTACACGTAGGCCAGGAGGAACTTCATGTCGGCGCTCTTGGGGCGCAATTCCACCTGGCGCTGGAGGTCCTTCAGTTGCCGCTTGTAGTCGGCGGCATCGCCGTAGAACTCCTGGATGCGGAATTCGTACAGGCCCCAGTTTGGCTCCAGGGCGAGGGCCATGCCGATGGACTTGACCGCCTGCTTGTACTCGCCGTTGGCGTAGGCGGCATGGGCCATCGCAAACAAGGCGAAGGAGTCGTCAAGTTTCAACTTGTGGGCGGCGCGGTAGGCCTCGCCGGCCACGGCGTAATCGCCCATGAAGAATCGGTAATCGCCAAGGCGCATCTGGTCCTGGTAGGTCGTTGCGCCGGAGCGCAGGACCGCGATCAGTTGGGCCCTGGCCTCGGGGCTCATGGCGGGCTCCTCCAAGCCGGTCATCTCGTCTGCGGCGCGGCGGAGGGCGGTCTCGGCGGGACGCTTGACGCTTGGCGCAACGCCGCCGCGGCGGATGACTTCCAGGAGGCCCTTGGCGGCCGGATCGGCGGCGGCCAACTTGTCCAGCCGCTCCTCGGCCTCGGGCACCCTGCCCTGGAAGACGTCCAGAAACGCCATGAGGAGGCCCAGGTCGCCGTCGTCCGGGGCCTTGGCGAGTTGGGCCGTCAGTTCCTCGCGGATGCCGACGATGTCTTTGGCGCCGGGGAACACGTCCTGGAAGTTCGAGCCGACGATCCGCAACTTGTCGGGCCAGCCCGGCATGAGCGCCAGCGACCTTCGGACCTCGGCTGCGGCCTTCTTGGTCTGCCCGGTGGCGAGCAAGCCCAGGGCCATCGCGCGGCTGGCGGAGGCATTGGTCGCATCGCGGTCCACGAGGATTTGCCATGCGCTCAGGGCCGCCGCATAGCGGCTGTTGTTAAAGAGGAAGTTGCCGAGCGCGGCCAACTGCGTGTCGTAGAACTGGTCGAGGGCCATGCCCTCGGGCAAGGGGCGTGCAAACAGCAGCGCCTGCGTGGCGTCGAGGAAGCGTTTATCGCTCAGGCTCTGCTGGACCTCCTGAGTGAACGGGGCCAGAAAGGCGTCGGACTTGATCGATCCCCCGGCCGCGATGTCCAGGCGCGAGAAGAAACCATAGCCGAGTTCGGGCTGGTTCTGGAGGGGCATCGGGAACATGAAGTGGCGAAAGCCGAGGCTGATCTGGCTGAGGCTGGACTCGTCGACCTCGCGGATTTTTTCGGCCAGGGCCAGGATCGTTTCTCGCAACTTTGCGAAGCGGGCCCGCTTGTCGAATCCCAGCGAATCGATGGAGCGGACCTTCAACCCCACCAGCGGCCCGAGGCCCGGGCCCACCGCCAGGTCGTTGAACGTGACCTCGCGATACGTGCTGCCCATCAGGTTGACATCAATCCCCACGGAGGCCAGGTAACTGGCCTGGCCGGGGGCCGGCCGGTTGAAGAACCTGCCGGCGGACGTATAGCCGCCGCCGGCGCTTCCCGACAGTGTCCGATTGATATTATTGCTGGGGAGATCACTCATAAAGTTCGTACTCGGCCCGCCGCCCACGCCGCCTAGATTCTGCGCCCACAGGGTTTGCACGGGCGCTAAGAGCGCCACGACCGCCAGCGCGATTATGGTCCCGCTTCTCATGGTATCGTTAATCGACGCTTTCACGGAGATACGTTCACTTTCATTATCAGCCCCCGGCGGCCCCGGGGCAAGGCCCTACCCGTCTCAGCCGCCGCGCTTCCGGGCCAGGTACCGGTCGGCGGCATCCTTTTCCTGGGGCGTCATCCGCAGAAACCCCATGCGCCACGCCAGCAGCACGAACGCGGCGCCGGCGACCACGTAGATGACGGCAGCCACTCGCCCCGGCAAGTAAAGAACGATCAGCCCGGCCGCCGCGAAAACGGCGCTCAGGCCGTACAGGATACCCACTGTCATGCGAACCGACAAGCCCAGGCGATCCACCAACTGGTTATACAGGTGGCTGCGGTCGGGCATCATGATCGGCCGCCGGTTGACGACCCGCCGTATGACGGCCACACCAGTGTCAAAGATCGGCAACCCGAAGATAAACAGCGCCCCTACAAACCATTTTACCATGCCGAACTTGCTGGCGAACATGATCATCATCGCGGCCAGCACGTAGCCGATGAAGACGCTGCCGGCATCCCCCATGAAAATGCGGGCCGGGTTGAAGTTGTAAGGCAGAAACCCGATCACCGCCCCCGCCAGCGCAAAGGAGACCACCATCACGAGGTCGGCATACTCGTACTTGACGGCCCCTGCGGCCGGATCGTAGACCGCCCAGGCCGTCAGTGCCGTCGCCAACAGGAGAAACCCGACCGAGATGATCGCCGTGACGCCCGAGCACAGGCCGTCCAGGCCGTCCAGCAGGTTCGTCGCGTTAGTCGCGCCAAGCACAACAAGAAAATGGATCGCCATGCAGGTGACCAGCACGAACCAGGAATCTTCCCCCAAGTTGAGCAGCGGCACGTCGCGGTACGATGGGTACGCGAACCACATGATTCCGCCCGCCAACAGCACCGCGCCGGCCAGTGCCTGGCCAAGCAATTTCGTGCGCGGCTTAATGTCCCGCAGGTCATCGACCAGGCCGACCACGAACGCCACTACGCCGCCCCCCACCAGCGCCGCGACCGCGCGCCAGTCGAAGTCGCCGCGCACCAAGCAGTAGACCACCACCACCACGGTCCACGCCAGCCAGATCGCGCAGCCGCCCAGGTACGGGATCGGCACCCGATGGATTTTCACGGCTTCGTCGGGCTTGTCCCAGATGCCCTTGCGCATCGCCAGCCAGCGAAAGAGCGGCGTGCTCAGAAGGCTCAGCATCAGGGCCCCGAGGAACACCCAGATGACGGAGGTCCACAGTTTTCCGAGAACGTCGAGCCAGGGCCCCGCGCTTTGCGGAAACACATCTATCCCCTTACTCCCCTCAAGGACCCCATCCTCGGCGATCAATCCCAGATGCTTGCGTCGTTGTCTGCTGGAAGTTCATCGCTGCGTCTGAAGACGGCGGCATCGTACCGCAGCATCAGCAGGCCGTCCTGCCAGTCATCGGGCTGGATATCCGGCCGCCGCCCCAGGTGTTCCTCGATCAGCCACAGCGGGAAGTCCGCGCCCGCGCGGATGGCCAGCGGCACGCCGCCGCCGAACCGCAGGTTCATTTCGATGAACTTGATCTCGCCGCTCGGCGTCAGGAAGCACTGAAGCGTGACGACGCCGCAGCATTCGCCCAGGGCCTCGACCAGGCGCAGACTCTGGCGGATGATCTCGGGGTGGCGGACCGTCCGGGCCTTGGCCACTTCCCCGCCGCGCACCTCCAGGCGCCGCCGCGGCACGGCCACGCGCGGCACGCCGTCCAGGCCGGCATACACGTCCACCGTGTGCTCTTTGCCGCGAACGAACTCCTGGATGACGCACGCCTCACCACCGCCGCGCGAGTAAAACGCCAGGGCCTCGCGGTCGGGCAGGTAATGCACGTCCTTGGCGCTGGATCCGTAGCGCGGCTTCATGAAGAGCGGGAACGGGCCGCCGGCCGCCTTCTCCGGCGGGATCACATCGGGCGTGCCGAAGCCGTTCGCCTTGAGGAACTCGAAGGTTTGCTGCTTGTCGCGGCAGATATCGACGACCCTGGGCGAGGAAATCACCAGGCGCGCGCCGATCTTGATGAATCGCGTCCGCGCCTGGGCCAGGATCGCCAGTTCCCAGTCGATCAGCGGCACCACCAGGCCGATCTCGTGCCGCCGGCATAAGTTCAGGAGCGATTCCACGTAATCCGGGCCGGCCACCGACGGAACCAGCAACCCTTCGTCCGCCACATGAAAGCCCGGGGCCAGCGCTGAATGGTCGGCGCCGTAAAGGCGGCCCTTGACGCCGAGGTCGGCCATCGCCCGCCGGAACGCCTCCAGCAGGGCGACCCGCCGCCCGACACTCGTCAGCAGAATATTCAGCGTTTCAGCCATGCGATCTCCCGTGACCCGCGGACCGCGCCGGCCCTTTATCCATTAGCATAACAGTAACGCCGCGACTGTCAACCATAGGCCATCGCTCTTACCATTTCTGATACACGTCCCGCCGGCCGAAAAGCCCCGTGAAACTGCGCCAGAGAATCTTCAGGTCCAGCCTGGGGCACTGGCGCTCGACATACTGGACGTCGATCTCGAGTTTCTCCTTGTGCGGCAGTTCGCCGCGGCCCTGGACCTGTGCCAGCCCGGTCAGGCCGGGCCTGACCTCCAGTCGCCGCCGCTCGCGCTCGGTAAACTCGCGGGCCTGTGACACATAAAGCGGCCGCGGGCCCACGAGGCTCATGTCGCCCCGCAGGACGTTCCACAGTTGCGGCAACTCGTCGAGGCTGGTCTCACGCAGGCGCCGGCCTAGCGACGTAAGACGCGAATCCTCCGCCGTCTGCGGACTGACGCCGAACGGGTCGGCGTCGCTCCGCATCGTGCGAAACTTGTACATCGTGAACGGCTTCATGCCGCGCCCAGCCCGCTCCTGCCGAAAGATGGCCGGCCCCGGGCTCTCGCGACGGATCAGGATCGCAATCACCGCCAGCGCCGGCCAACCGACCCCCAGCGCCAACGCCGAGGCCGCGACGTCGATGACGCGCTTGACGGCCCTGCCGGCGGGGCTCACGGTCCGCCCTCCTCGGCCGCAGGCTTCACTTCCCAGACCAGCCCGAACGGTTCCAGGCGCCTGCCCCTGACGGCCCACGCCGGCGTGTAGCCCGGCACATCCGAGGTGACAAACACGCGGCGGCCCGCCGCGCTGTCGGGCTTTCCGATAAACACGTCCGGCCGACGGTGTTCCAGGTCGTGCACACACAGGAGCGGCGGCAGGGCCGTCGAGTCCGGCGCCAGCACAGCACCGGGGGGCAGCGACGCCAGGGTCTCCTCCGCAAACCGCCGGGCCCCGTTATCGCACGTCCGCCACGGCTGAAAGAAAAATACGTACGGGTCGCGGTACGGAAGCCGCCGCGGAAACGACGGGTATCCTACCCGCTCCGCGACGGATGGCAGGACGCCGTATACGGCCGCCGGCAGCAGTGCGGCCGCCAGCAACGCCGCCGCCCACGCCCGCGAGCGGCCTCCCAGGAACCACGCCGCACCCGCGCCAATCATCAGGCTCGCCACCACGTAGAACGGAATAAAGAACGCGTACTGGTCCGCCACCTTGTATCGCGCCGCCCACGCAAAATAGAGCGCCCCGAGCACGAGCAACAGCCGCGACATCGCGTCCCGCCGGCGCATCAGCACCACCGCGCCCGCGAAAACCGCCAGGATAAGCGGCGTCGGATAGTTCAGCACCACGTACAGCACCGACTTGCCCAGCATCGACGGAAGGTCCGCCAGGTTGAATATCGCGCTGCCCCAGCGCCCCACTGTTGCGGAGCGAAGCGTTTCCGTAACGCTGCCGGTGCGATCGTACTCCATACCCAGGACGACCCAGTAGAGCGTTCCGCCAATGAGCCAGAGGCCAGCCGACGCCGCAAAGGTCCACCACGGGCTGCGGCCGCGAAGGCTTTCCACAATCATCCACACCCCGAACACCACGAGGCTGATCGAAGCCATCATGTGGTTGCTGATCGCTATCCCGTTCAGGAAGAAAAGGAGCAGCAGCCATCGCACTCTGGCCCGGTTGATCCACGCCCACGCGCAGAGGCACTCTGCCGACAGGAATGCCGCCGCCCAGCCGTACGTCTCGGCCATAACCGCGTGGGCCCACACCGCATGGCCGACTGCGAACGATACGGCCGCAACGGCGGCAGGCCACGTACGGCCCGTCATCAGGCGCGCCAGCAGAAGCACATTCGCCACGGCCATGGCCATGCCGACGGCCGCTGCCAGGTTTGCCGCGTACGCGTAGTTCCACAGGGGCACATACCCCAGGACGTGCGCAATCGCGAGGAACCACGGATGCACGCGCACGGCATCCCCCGGGCGCGAAAGGTTCAAACGTGCGGCCTCGTACTGATAGTCACCCGAATCCTGCCACACCAGGTCCGGCGCAAGCGTGAGGACATACAGGAGAAGGGCGGCGAGAAATCCAACGGCCCACAGCGCGCCAGGGCCGACAGAAGTGTTGGCCGATCCGCTGGCCGCCCCGCCTCTCTGACCGGCCAGTCCGCTTCTCATAGTTTTCCGCCCATCAAGACCAGGGCCACCATCCCCAGCCAGACCGCCACCGTAATGACAAACGCAGGGTCGCGGCGGACCATCTCCACGGCGTCTCCGGCCCGCCCCATGATCGCCATCCGATAAAACCGGAACACGCCGTACACCACCGGCAGCACCGTGATGAACATCCATGGATTGCCGACCCGCTGGATCGTCTCGGGGCTGACCGTGTAGAGCATGTATGTGACGACGGCCAGTGCGGCCGAAACGGTCATCATGTGCTCGAGGCTCTTCTCGTCGTAGATCCGCCACTCCACAAGGCGCGTCTCCGCCGCTGCCGCGCCGAGGGCCACCCGCTCGCTCTCGCGCTTGGCAAAGCCCAGGAAGAGCGCCAGCGTCAGCGTGCACAGGATAAGCCACGGGCTGACCCAGACGTCGATCGCCACGCCGCCGGCATAAGCGCGAAGCACGAACCCGACCGCCAGGATGAGCACGTCCAGGATCGCCACGCGCTTCAGGCCCAGGATGTACCCGAGCATGATCGCCAGATAGATGCCCAGGACTGCGGCGAACGCGGGCCCCACCTTCAGGGCGATCGCAATCGCGGCTACGTTCAGGATGAAAGCAAGCACTGCGGCCGCGCCGGGGCTGACCTCGCCCGAGGCCACGGGCCGGCGGCACTTATTCGGGTGCCTGGCGTCCTCGTTGCGGTCACAGACGTCGTTGAGGGCGTAGACCGCGCTGGAGGCCAGGCAAAACGCAGCAAACGCCAGCAGCGACGCGGCAAGGTCGTCCGCCTGCGTCAGGTGACGCGAGAAAATCAGGGCCGCGAAGACGAAGGTATTCTTAATCCAGTGACTCGGCCGTGCCAGGAGAACCAGATTTTTCAGTGTGTTCAGCAATCGCCCCGCCGGCCTTTGATGTCCGCCGGCCTCCTCGTCAAGGTCCTCCGGAGGCGCTCACCGACCTTGCCGGAAGCGCCGCAGGCGCATTATTATACGTGAGGGCTCGCTCTAGTCCTCTAATATCGGCGAGCGCCCCGCGCCCGGTGCAACCAAACGCCCAAGCGGACTGATTGAAGCCCTCCCGCCGGGCCGATAGAATAGCCGCAGTCAGCCGCCGCGATGCGACCGTCCCCGTCCGATGCAGCCGTCTTTCGGGCAACCGCACCGGCGTCAACAAGGGAACGCTATTGAAGACTCGCCTGAGCCCCGGGAATCCATACGGGTACACCCGCTACGGCTACGCATGGGAGAACATCCCGGCCGGCAGCGCGGCCCATCTTGATGTCGGCTGCTACGACGGGACCTTCCTGGCCTCGCTCCGGGCCAAGGGCATTCCGCGGCTGGCCGGCGCCGACGTGGCACGCGGTGCAATCGACCGGGCCCGGTCGCAGTTCCCCGAGATGGAATTCCAGCACATCACCGAGGGCGGGCCCCTACCCTTCGCCGACGGGGGGTTCACTTCCGCCACGCTGCTCGACGTCATCGAGCACGTCCACGATCAGCCCCAGTTGCTAAACGAGATCAACCGCACATTGCAGGAGGGGGGGCGATTGATCGTTACCGTCCCGCGGCGATACGTCTTCTCGTTTCTCGACGTGGGCAACCTCAAGTTCATCTTCCCGGGGCTGCACCGAGCGTTGTATTGCCTGACCCATTCCCGCGCCGAGTACCAGCAACGGTATGCAGAAAACCCGGACGGACTGATCGGCGACGTGTCGGCCCGGAAGGGGTGGCACGAGCACTTCTCGCCGGAGTCGCTGGCGGCGCTGCTCAACCGGTCGGGATTCGAAGTGGAGTCCTTCGACGGCGCCGCGATGTTCGCCCGTCCCCTTGTGCCGACCACATGGATCGGCCTGCGGGTTCCCGGCCTCCTAAAGATCGTGACGAGGGTTCTTCAGGCCGATGCCCGGCGGTTTGAATCGATGAACCTCTTCTGCACCGCCCTCAAGGCCAGGGCCTGCGTATAACGCCCATTCCCCGTAGCCGCAGCCGCGCACCTTGCGTCAGCGCATGTTGGCCCATCCGCCGTAGCCCGTCTCGATGGCCCAGCGGTACCACTCGATCGTGCGGCGAAGGCCCTCGGCAAAGCGGACCTGCGGCTGGTAACCGATGAGGCTGCGGGCGGCCTGGATGTCGGCCAGGGAGTGCATAACGTCTCCGGCTCGCGGCGGGGCGTAGACCGGCGCGAAGTCCGCACCGAGGACCTTGTTAAACTCGCCCACCATGTCATTGAGGTTGATCGCCTCGCCGCAACCGATGTTCACGACCTCTCCGTGAGTCTCGTGGGCCTTGGCGCACAGGAGGTTGGCGTGGACGGCGTTATCAACGAACGTAAAGTCGCGCGACTGCGTGCCATCGCCGAAGATGGTGGGCCGCCGGTCGCCGATCATGGCCGCCGCAAACGCCGCAATCACGCCCGCATACTGGTTGGTCGGGTCCTGGCGAGGCCCGAAGATGTTGAAATATCGCAGGCACAGCGTCTGGAGTCCGAAGGCGCGGTAGAACGTGGCGGCCCACGTCTCGCCGCACGCCTTGTCGGCCGCATACGGGCTGAGGGGCAGCACGGGCATCGACTCGCGCTTCGGCAGATCCGGGCTTGCGCCGTACGCGCTGGAACTGGCCGCGAAAATAAACCGGCGGACCCCGGCGTCGCGGGCCGCCATCAGCATGTTGAATGTGCCGACGGTGTTGCAGTGGAAACTCGTCCGCGGGTCGTCCATGCTGCGCGGAACGCTCGCCAGCGCCGCCTGATGGAAAACCACGTCGGCCCCGGCGCACGCCTTGGCGCAGATGTCGGCGTCGCGAATGTCGCCCTCGATGAGTTCGACGTCGGCGAGCACCTCCTCGAGATTCGCCCGGAAACCCGTGAGGAAGTTGTCGAGAACACGGACGCGGCGCCCTTCTTTCAGGAGCGCACGCACGAGATTCGACCCGATGAATCCCGCCCCGCCCGTCACAAGATGCGTGTCTGCCATCATGCCTCCTCTTGCACTGCTCGTCCGACACTCTCAAGGCTTTGACCAGCACTCGCGCGGCGGGCAAGACTGCCCACCGCGCGATCGGCGAGACCTCCTTGCGGATTACGGCTCGGCTTCCAGGTGCGCATCGTACACGGCGGCGACCGGAAAGGCCTTCTCGCCGCCAAGCGAAAGCACGCACTCCGTCCGCATGTGCGGGTCGATCGGCCACCGCTCGATGTCGACCGACCCGGGGCGCGCCTTACCCGTGGTCGGCCCGCCGACCGGATTGCCGGCGGCGTCCAGTACCTGGATCGCCGCAATCATTCCGCCACGCAGCGGGTCGGGCGGCTTGATTTCCACCACCAGCCGCGCTCGGACTTCCGCCCGCCGGTCGGGGGCGCCTGCGGGAACCACCAGCGTCGCCGGGACCGCCAGCATCTCGGACCCGCGGCCGTTGCGCAGGCTGAGGCGCAGTGCGATCGTGCCCTCGCGCTCCAGCGGCGTCCCCACCCGTAGCGTCAGCCGATACGCGAACACGCCGCTTTTATGGCCCGAAATGGACAGGCCGCCCGAAAGTTTGACTTCTTTGAACCGCGGCTCGGACTTCGACAGCGGCCCCCCCTCTTTCGGCAGGCCGGTAAGCGTCTCGGGCCGGCCTGCGGCAGCGGTCCACGCGGCCTTCAGGCGCGTCGCGGCCTCCTCCGACAGCGCGATGTCGGGCAGCGCGGTCAGTTCCTTCAGTGCCGCGCCCTTCAGGGGCGCCTTCTCGGTGAATCGCCCATCGCGGCGGTTACGGGCGAACTGTTCGGCGTGCCAGGCCAGGTGATCGGCGACGCGGGTTTTCCAGTACGTCCAGTCGTGGCCGCCCTGGCCGACGAACCACTTGTACTTGACGCCCTTGGCCTCCAGGGCGCTGCGAAGCATGGTCATCTGCTGGAGGGCCCCGTCCTTGTCGCCCGAGTCGAGGAACAGTTCAAACGGCGGCGGGCCCTGCAACTTGTCGGCCAGCGCCACGCACGAGCGTGCGGCGTACAGCGGCAGCGCCTCGGCCGACTTCGGGCCGATCCAGTGCTCCAGGCCGACCGCCCCGGCGTATCCGCGCAGTTCGCACGCCCCGGAAATGACGCTCACGCTGCCGTACAGGTCCGGCCTCGTGACGGCGTGGACAAACGCCATCGCTCCGGCCGAGATGCCCGCCATGCCGCGCTGGCCCTTCTCGCCGGCCGCCGGATAGTGAGACTCGACGAAACCGCGCAGGTCTTCCGTCAGGTAATCGCCCCACTTCATCCACGGCTGGGCGGGAGAGTTGGTGTACCACGTGGCGCCGCCCACGGCCGGGCAGACCGCGATGATCTCGTACTTAGCCAGGTGCGGGTCCAGCGCAGACTGCCACGTGTCGTCGCCGTCCATCAGGCCGGGCAGAAAATAGATGACTGGGTACTGGCCGTCGGGCTTGAGGCCCGCCGCATGGCCGACCCAGAATCGCTCGATCTTGCCGGTGGAGGGCGACTCGACGATGTATTTCTTCCAGACGTTGCGCGCCGGCGCAGCTGCCGACGCCTCTCCGGCCGCCAGCAGCGCCACCAGGCCCAACAGTGCGACGGCTCGATGCATGCGATTCTCCGCGGACTGGCCCGGTGTCATTTTCGGCGAATTTCACGCGAGGTCAAGTGATTACGCCGCCGGCCTGCATAACGCAGGTCCGGGGGTGGCATGGTCACGCTGTTGCGTGACCATGTTGCAGTGACGCGCCAGCCGCCGTTCGAGGCACATGGTCACGCAACAGCGTGACCATGCCACCCCGCTCACGGCCTGGACTTATGCGCCTCCTTCTCCTTCGCCGAGCCGGTGTACGGATACTCGTCGAACTTCGCCCCGCCGACGATGCGAGGGTCCTTTGTATCGGCCAGGTACTTTTCGAGGTCGGCGGCGATCTTCTTCCTGGCCTCGGCGTGGGCCGCATCGGACGCCAGGTTCTTCATCTGGTGCGGGTCGGTGCGGCAATCGTAGAGTTCCTCGCCGGGGCGCTTGCCGAACGACAATTCGTACAGCGGAGCGACCTTCGGGTCCTCGCGGTGGTCGATCATGTACCGCTTCGTCGGACCGCCGTCGCAGTCGGCGTAGCCGGGCGGGTCGCCGGCCGGCCAGCGGTCGGGGATGAAGTTGCGGATGTAGAGGTAGTCGCGCGTCCGCATCGCGCGCATCGGGTAGCCCAGGCAGCCCGGCCTCGCGCCGCCGTGATGTCGCTCGCGGCCGACGACAACGCGGTCGCGCGCCGGGTCCACGCGGCCGGTCTTGCCGGACGTGAGCACGCCCAAGAAACTGCGGGCGGTCATCTCGGCGAGGGGCTTCAGGCCCGCGGCCTCCAGGAACGTCGGGGCGAAATCGCAGAAACTGATGAAGTCCTCGACCGTCCGCCCGCCCTTCACGCGGGCCGGCCACCGCACCGCCAGCGGCTGCCGCGTGCCGTAGTCGTACAGGTTCGTCTTGCCGCGCGGGAACGGCCAGCCGTTGTCGCCGGTCATCACGATAAGCGTGTTCTCGAGTTTGCCGGCCTTCTCCACCAGCGTGAGCATCTCGCCGAACTCGCGGTCGCAGCGCTCGCACTCGAAATAGTAGTCGAGGATGTCCTGGCGGACCTCCGGCACGTCGGGCAGCCACGGCGGCACGTACACGTTGTCGGGCTTCAGGCCCGCCGCGGCGGCCGCACCCTTCTCGTACCCTCGGTGCGGGTCGTAACTGCCGAACCAGAAACTGAAGGGCTTGCCGTCGGGGACGCTCGCGTGAAACGCCTCGAAGTTTTTGTAGTTCGGCCCGGCGGGGTTGCGCGGCCAGCCGGGGGACTTGAAGTCGCCCGGACCCCAGCCTTTCCTCATCAGGCCGACGTGGTACCCTGCGGCCTCCAGCAAGTCGGGGTACACCCGGAACTTCTTCGGGAGCGTGCTCCAGAGGTTGCCGCCCTCCTCCAGGCGGTAGAACATCTGCCCCGTGAGAATCGAGCCGCGCGACGGCGTGCACGATGGCGATGCGCAGCGAGTCTGCGGGAAAAGCACCCCTTCGCGCGCCACGCGGTCGAAGACGGGCGTGCGAACGACCTTGTCGCCGAGCGCCCCGGCATGCGGCCATCCCCAGTCGTCGCCGAGGCAGAAGAGGATGTTCGGGCGGTCGTTGGGCCGCGGGGCCTTCAGGATCGTCGGCCCCTGAGCCTGCGCCTGCCTCCCGCCGCCGAGCGCCCCGGTCACCGCCGCTGCGCCTGCCGCCTTGAGTAAGTCGCGCCTGTGCATGACATGTCCCCTTTCGTGCTTGGGTCACCGTACTTTAACCTTGTTGCAGCTGGGCCACAACCTTTATAACTACAGCGCACCCTTCGCCCAGGAGGCCGGCCGTGAAATCCCTTGCGATCCTTTCGGCAGCCGTCGCGTTGATGATTGCGTGCGTTCTCGCCTTGCAGGCCGGGGAGAAAGCCGCCGCGCCGCCCGCCGCCGGCCCGGCCACGCACCTGGTCGACGTCTTCGTCGCCGGCACGGACGGCTACCACACCTACCGCATTCCGTCGCTCATCGTGACGCCCAAGGGCACCTTGCTGGCCTTCTGCGAGGGACGCAAGACCGGCAGGGGCGATGCCGGCAACATCGATGTTGTCCTGCGGCGCAGTTTCGACGGCGGCAGATGTTGTCCTGCGCCGCAGTTTCAACGGCGGCAACACCTGGCAGCCCATGCAGGTGGTCTGGGACGACGGGCCGAACACCGCCGGCAACCCCTGCCCCGTCGTTGACCGCACGACGGGCACGATCTGGCTGCCCCTGACGTGGAACCTCGGCGAGGACAACGAAAGCCAGATCAAGAAGGGCGCCTCCAACCGCTCGCGCGAAGTCTGGATCACCAAGAGCACCGATGACGGCGCCACCTGGGCCAAGCCCGTCAACATCACCGCCGCCACCAAGGCCCCCGACTGGACGTGGTACGCCACCGGCCCGGGCTGCGGCATACAACTGAAGAGCGGCCGCATGGTGAT
>JAPLMO010000217.1 GCA_026386995.1 Planctomycetota bacterium
CTTAGGTCGCAAATTTATCCGTATTTCTTTAGGTGGTATTAGAGATGAAGCAGAAATTAGGGGGCACCGAAGAACTTATGTTGGGGCTCTGCCTGGCCGAATTATTCAAGGCATCAAAACTGCCGGCACAAAAAACCCTGTCTTTATGTTGGATGAAATTGATAAAGTCGGCGTTGACTTCCGCGGCGATCCTTCAGCCGCCTTGCTGGAGGCTTTGGATCCGGAGCAGAACCATTCTTTCAGCGACCACTATCTCAACGTGCCCTTTGATCTGTCCAAGGTGATGTTCATCACCACCGCCAACCTGCTCGACCCCGTCCCGCCGGCGCTCCGGGACCGCATGGAGGTCATCGAGCTCCCGGGCTACACCTACGAGGACAAGCTCGCCATCGCCCGAAAGCACCTCTTGCCGAGGCAGATCACGGAGCACGGCCTGTCACGCAAGGAAATCCGCATCGCCGACTCCGCCATCCAGAAGATCATCAGCAGCTACACGCGCGAGGCCGGCGTCCGGAACCTCCGTAAGTGCATCGCCAAGGTCCTCCGCAGGATCACCACGGAACTCGCCGCCGCCGATTCCCCCTCGACGCAGCCGCGAACCGTCACGCAGGAACTCGTGCGGCATCACCTGGGCCCGGCGCCATACCGGCGCCAGGAGGCCGGTCCAAAGGAAGGCGTCGGGACAGTGACGGGCCTGGCCTGGACCGAGGCCGGCGGCCGGAGCATGGTCATCGAGGTCTCCTGCATGCCGGGCAAGGGAGAACTCATTCTCACCGGGCAACTCGGCGAGGTCATGCAGGAGTCCGTCAAGACCGCCCTCTCGTGGGTCCGCTCGAAGTGCGCGAGGCCGGGGGTGATCCCCGCGCGGCATACGGTGGACCTGCACGTCCACGTGCCGGAAGGCGCCACGCCCAAGGACGGCCCGAGCGCGGGTCTGCCGATGGTCTGCGCCCTGGCGAGCGCGCTCTCGGGCTGCCCCGCGCGGCGCGACATGGCGATGACGGGCGAAGTGACGCTCCAGGGCCGCGTGCTCCCCGTGGGCGGCATCAAGGAGAAGGTCCTCGCGGCCCACCGCGAAGGCATCACGCACATCTTTGTGCCCAAGGGCAACGCCGACGACCTGGAGAAGGTCCCCGAAGAGGTCCGCCGCCAGGTGCGCTTCACGTTCGTCGAACGGGTGGAGGAATGCCTGCGAGAGGTCGTTCCGGACTTCAAGAGCCAGTTCCGCGCCCGGGCAGACACGCACATCCGCAACCGCGAAGAAGCCTGATCGCGCGGCCTGTCAGCGCCCCGTCGTCGGCCTGCCTGGTAGCCTGTCACGATTGACTCTGTGGGTGCCACGGCTGCGCCTTGTGCAGCCGTGGTCGTCGGCAGGGACACACGGCTGCAAACAGCGCAGCCGTGGCACCCAGCGTCTTGGATAATGCGCAATCTGATTCGGCGGTCACCCTTTCGGCTTCGCGGCCGGTTGTTTGCTCAGCCATCCTTCGTAAGGCGCAATGTCTGAGGCGTCCAGGTCGGTCAGCATCTTGAGGGCCTTCAGGTACAGCGTTTTCAGGCCCTGCTCCTGCTCGATCTTGTAGGCCGCAATGAGCGCCGAGACGGCCTCCACCGAGTTCTTCGGCGCCAGGGCCGCCAGGGCGTTGGCCGCCTGGGCCCGCGACCACGGATTGGCGACCTGAAGGCTGCCCGCCAGCAAGGGGAGGACCGTTGCGATCTGCGGGTCGTCTTTCTTTATCGTCCGGAAGGTCAGGAATACGCCGGCCCCGCGGACCCGTGCGTCGGCGTCCTTAAGGAGCGATGCGAGGATCGCCGCCTCGACAGGCTTGCCCTGGATGCCCAGCGAGAGCGCCGCCGTCCCGCGCACCTGGGGGCTGGAGTCTTTCGTCAGCGTCCGGAGCGCCTCGCCGGCCTGGGGGTCTTGGACGAAGCCGAGGCCGAACGCCGCAAGGTCGCGGTTGATCACGTCCGGGTCCTTCATGAGTTCCAGCAGCCCCTTGAGGTTGACCGTAGCGACCTGCCGGATGACCTGGTCCACCTGGGCAATCTGGGTGGGGCCGCCCTGTGTGGCCGCACGGTCGCGGGTGTTCTTGAGTTCCTGGAGCATGACCTGCAACCGGGCGGCGGGCACGGGTTTGGTCAGCAGCCGGCGCTGGGTGAGCGTGCCGTGGATGCCCTGGACGGCGCCGGCCCAGCCGGGCTGGGGGTTATCCTTGAGGAACTGTTCGAGCGCGGCCAGGGCGCCGTCGAGGTCGTCTTTCTTCGCTTGCTCGAAGGCCTTGTCGAGCCGGGCAATGTCGGTCCGGGCTTTTTCGAGGACGGCGCTTTCCAGGCGGTCGGACCGTGTGAGTTTTTCCTCGTAGGTGCGGGTGACGCGTTCTTCGCCGGTCTCGCTCTTTTCCACGATGATCGTCGTTCCGGAGAAGGCGGGGATGCTGCTGCCGTCGAGGGCCACGATGCTTTGCGACACCATTTTTTCGACGGAGAGGCTCTTGGCGTAGTCGGGGCCGAAGGTGACCTCGGCGCTGGAGGCCAGGACCGCACACTGCACGAGGTTCTGGCTGCGCTGGTCGATGAACTTGGTTGAGATCTTCGCCTTCAGGACGCCGATGTCGATTTCGCGCGTCCAGGAGTCGCCCGCTCGGATGGTGTCTTCGGGCAGCGCGCGCATCTCGGCGTAGAGCATTTCAAGCGCCTGGCTGGGGTCGGTCGCCTTCTCGGGCTGGTCGGCGGCCTCGTTCTTCGGGTCGCGCCACAGGATCGACAGGACGGGCGGCAGCGGCCGGGATCGTTGCTGCTCCGGAACATTGGCGAGCAGGTCTTTTCCGTTCTCTTCGTAGGCGGTCAGCCGATCGGGCCCCGGCGTATCGAGGACCAGGATGCGGCCGCCAGCCGGCTCGGGCCGCGTTTCCAGAACGAGTTCCTGCCGCTGGGCCTGGAGTTCCCAGGTCACGCGGCGGCTCTCCTTGCCGGCGCGGCTCTGCGACTCGGTTTTGACGGTGCGTTCGCAGAGAAACGCCCGGCCGGGCTCGAATCTCAGGCGCAGGGAGGTCTGGCCGAAGACCGCCGGGGCGGCCAGCGCTATCGTCAGAACGACTGCCGGCAGGGCAAAGCAGCGCGAAATTCTCATGAGCGTTTTTCCTTTCGACGTTGGGAAGGCTTGGAATCGGGTGCATCGGTTTTGGCGCCGGGCATCGGCGGAGGCGGCGGCGCGTAAGAGGCCAGGAGTTTCGGATGCCGGCTGCGCTCCAGCACCGCCAGCGCCGCCACGCTCCCCACGACCATGAGGATCGCCATGTTCTGGCTGATCGTCAGGAGCGGCAGGCGGCCGGCCGCGCTTTCATGGCCCAGGGCCGCGAGGAGCGTCGGCAGGCCCAGCAGGTACGCGTCCGCTTCGTCGGCCCGCAGGCACTCCAGCAGGAACCGGCTGACGCCGTAGAGCAGAATAAACACGAGCAGGACCTCGCCGTGCCGCCGCTTGAAACGGAACATCGCAGCCAGCACGGCCAGCAGCAGCATGGCGTTGACGAACGAGATCAACTGGGCGGGGAAAATGACCGGCGCCTGCCAGGCGGCCGCCAAGGCGCCCGTCACGGCGCCGCCGGCCGCGCCGCCCATGTCGGCCGGGCCGAGGCCCATCGCCGCCAGGGCCACGTCGGCGTAATGTTCCCACGGAATCGTCCCGGCGGGCCAGGCGAACCCCAGGTGAGCCGGGCACGTGCCGCCATAGCAGCAGCCGTTCAGGAAACAGCCGAGCCGCCCGAACGCCTCGCCCAGCGCGGCGCTCGGGGCGAGGATGTCAAGCCAGTACAGGACCGGCAGCCGCGCGATCCACAGGTATCCGACCGTGGCCAGGACGGCCATCAGGAAGCCGCCGTAGAAGGTAAGGCCCCCCTCCCAGATCTTCACGAGGTCCCAGACGCTGTGGAAGTGCTCGCCGTATTGGACGACGTAAAAGAGCCGCGAGCCGATCAGGCCGCCGAAGAAGCGGGTCAGGACGTGCTCGGTGCCCGGGACAGGAATTCTCAGGAGAATTTGGCGCACGCGTTTGAGCCCTTTTCTCCGCAGCCGCCCTCGGCTACGCCTGCCGCAACGGTTTGCGCCCGAGGGCGGGCGCGCCGGCCGCCGCTGGTTGCCGTGCGGCGGGTCTCCTGGGCCTGTTGCCCAATATGTAGGGTGGGTGCTCTGCACCCACCAATGCCGTTATTCTCGCGTGAAAATGGTGGGTGCAGAGCACCCACCCTACATGAACGGCAATTCGGCAACTGGCCCTCCTGACCCGCTGCGCAAGTGCGCACACGCGCCGGATGTGTCACGGCCCGCGGACGATCCGGTTCCGGTCGTCGACGACGACCTTGCGCGGCTTGTGCTTGCGGACCTCCTCCGGCGCCAGGTACGCGAAACTCATGATAATGATGCGGTCGCCGGGCGCCCCTAGGCGGGCCGACGCCCCGTTCAGTCGCACCACGCCGCTGCCGCGACGGCCTTTCAGGGCGTAAGTCTCCTGGCGCGACCCGTTATTCAGGTTGGCTACCAGCACGCCTTCGCCCTCGACTAGGCCGGCGGCGTCCATCAGGCGCTGGTCGATCGTGATGCTCCCCTCGTACTCCAGGTGGGTCTCGGTGATGCGGGCCCGGTGGATTTTCGATTTCAGCATCTTGATCAGCATGGTTCGTATGTCCTTATTGTTCAGCCGTCGCCGCATGTTTAGCCGTCGCCGCACACGGCGACGATTATCATCGCGGCCGTGTGCGGCCGCGGCTAAACGGGGCGACGGCCGCGCCTAAACATGCCGGCGGCAATCACAGCCCGCGCAAGAGCACGTTATCGATCAGCCGCGTGGCCCCCACCTTGGCCGCCACGGCCACGAGCACCTTGTCGGCCACTCGTGTCAGGTCCGCCAGCGTGTCGGGGTCGACGACCGCCACGTATTGCAGGTCGAGGCCCGGCGTCGCATCCAGCCGTCTCCGGACCGCGGCCTCGATCTTTGCGGCCTCGCGCTCTCCGGCGGCCATCGCCAGCCGCGCATCGGCCAGGGCCGCGCTCAGGGCCAGCGCCCGCCGGCGCTCGTCGGCCGACAGGTACGCGTTGCGGCTGCTCATGGCCAGGCCGTCCGGCTCCCGGACGGTCGGGCATCCGCGGACCTCCACGGGCAGGTCCAAGTCCGCCGCCATCCGCCGCACGATCGCCAGTTGCTGGGCGTCCTTTTCGCCGAAGTACGCCGCGTCGGGCTGGACGATCGCAAAGAGTTTCGCCACGACCGTGCAGACGCCGTCAAAGTGGCCCGGCCGGAAGGCGCCGCACATCTTCTCCGACAGGCCCGCCACGCCAACGGTGGTGGCAAAGCCGTCCGGATACATCTCGTCCGCCGAGGGCGTAAAGACCACGTCGGCGCCCTCGCGGCGGCAAGTCTCCATGTCCTTTTCGAGCGGGCGAGGATACCGCATGAAGTCCTCGCCTGCGCCGAACTGCGTCGGGTTCACGAAGATGCTGACCACGACGCAGCCGGTCTCGCCGCGGGCCGCGCGGATGAGGCCGGCGTGGCCCTCGTGGAGCGCCCCCATCGTCGGCACCAAACCGATCGTCTGCCCCCGGCCGCGCGCCTCGCGCTCTGTGCGCCGCATCTGCTCGATTCGATCGAGGCGGACCGTCATTGCTCTCCCCGGACCCTGAGCGTGCAGATTATATCTATCGGCCGCCTTTCACACAAGGCCGCGAGTTGACCGGTCCACATCACGCTGTCAAGGCCCATTAAAAATGTCCGGGGTCCTGACCCAGTAGAAATGTCCGGTCTTGGCGTTTCTGTTTGAAGGATTTTCTCCAGGGATGCTCCGGGCCTGGACGGTAGGGTTCGTGGTCGGTAGGATGAGGCGAGC
>JAPLMO010000131.1 GCA_026386995.1 Planctomycetota bacterium
GGCCTCAGTCGCGGGCGTTCCTTCGGCCCAAGCAGGGATTTCGGGGGACACAGTCCATTTTCCCTTCGTGCCCCGCCGCACCTTTGGAGGCGCTTGCCCCGGTTCTATTCGTGGCATGCCGACATCGTAATCCTTCACACAGGAGCCGCAAGGGAAAACGGGCGACGCGTGCGAGGTATGGGGTAGCCGTAGTCCGTGGCCGTCTTTCGCCCCAACAGAAACTATGAAAGCCGGGTCCCCCCGGTTCCGCTAAGATACGGGATCGTTGTCCCATTCAGAGACGGGCTGATCCACTGGGGATCGCCCACGAGCGTGAACCGAAAGGAGACCCGGCATGAGGATTCTCGCACTGGACGTTGGAAAATGCAAGACGGTCAGTTGCCTTCTGGACACCGATACGGGAGAGGTGGCGTATCACACGGACCTGACTTCGCCGAGCAGCCTGAGCCAGTTGCTGTCCGAGCGTCGGCCGGACCGCGTGGTGCTGGAGGTCGGGCCGATGGCGGGCTGGATCCGCGATGTCGCCTCGGCCTCGGACGTCAAAGACGTGCAGGTGGCCAACCCGACGCACGAGGCGTGGCGATGGCGGAACGTCAAACGCAAGACCGACCGGCTGGACGCCCTGAAACTGGCGCAACTGTCGGCGGCGGATCAGTTGCCCACGGTCTGGCTGCCGGAGGGGAACGTACGTCAGTGGCGGCAGTTGATTCATTACCGCAACGCGCTGGTCGAGCGGCGTACGGCGATCAAGAACAACATCCGGAGCGTCCTGGACACGCAAGGGCTGACGCTTCGGGCCGGCCGATGCGGCTGGACGGCGGTGTCGCTGGAGGGCCTGCGTTCGCAGGCGCGGCCGCTGGCGGAACTCGGGATGACGGAACTCTGGCGCGGCATCCTGGACGTGGAGGTGCGGGCGTTGGCGCAGGCGGAGCAGCAGGTCCGCGAGGTCGAGTCGGCGCTCGACGCCCTGGGCGCCGCCGACGAACGGGTCCAGTTGTTGCAGACGATCCCCGGTGTCGGGCCGCGCCTGTCGGAGTTGCTCGTGGCCCTGATCGACGACCCGCATCGGTTCCGGTCCGGCCGTCAGGTCAGCAGTTACTTCGGCCTCGTGCCGCGCCAGCACCAGTCGGGTCAGATGGACCGGCAGGGGCACATCACGCGCCAGGGATGCCGGCTGGCCCGTAAGTTGCTGGTGGAGGTAGCGTGGGTGTCGCTCCGGTACAACCCGCGAATGAGACAGGTGTATGAGCGGGTGCATGGGTCGAGTCGAACGCGTCGCAAGATCGCGATTGTGGCCGTGGCGCGTCACCTGGCGGTCGTCGGATGGGCGATGATGCGAGATCGAACGGCCTGGCGACCGCCGGCGGCGCCACCGATGGCGGCCGAACCGCCCGCCGAGCCGTCGCGTGTCCGGCTGCCCAAGCCCCAAGCGAAGGGCGCACGGAAGAGGACGGCGACAACCACGGCACGGAATTGAGGAAAGGACAACATCATGTTGATAACCAACGGCGTCTTCGGGGAGGCCCTGCCTCCCCGAACCCCTCCGCCCACCCAGCGCGTGGGAGAACAACGCTCCACACGACTTATTGAGCCGCCCCGCGCGGCCGCGTAAAGAGAACTGCGGCAAAACACGATCCTGAAGGAGACCGGAAGACGAGGTTCGCCCCGACAAGCACGATGACAGCCCGTCGCCGCCCCTGGGGCCGTCGACCCTGTCCAACAGAATGGGCGTCATCGTATCAGTTGAATAGGAC
>JAPLMO010000068.1 GCA_026386995.1 Planctomycetota bacterium
GTCCTATTCAACTGATACGATGACGCCCATTCTGTTGGACAGGGTCGACGGCCCCAGGGGCGGCGACGGGCTGTCATCGTGCTTGTCGGGGCGAACCTCGTCTTCCGGTCTCCTTCAGGATCGTGTTTTGCCGCAGTTCTCGTTACGCTGCCGCGCGGGGCGGCTCAATAAGTCGTGTTTAAGGTCGTTCTCCCATGCGCTGGGTGGGCGGAGGGGTTCGGGGAGGCAGGGCCTCCCTGAAGACGCTGTTTGTTATAAACATTGATGTTGTCCTTTCCTCAATTCCGTGCCGTGGTTGTCGCCGTTCTCTTCCGTGCGCCCTTCGTTCGGGGCCTGGGCGGCCGGACGGCCGGCGACGGCTCGGCGGGCGTTTCGGCCGCCGTCGGTGGCGCCGTCGGCGGTCGCCAGGCCTTTCGATCCCGCATCATCGCCCATCCGATGACCGCCAGGTGACGCGCCACGGCCACGATGGCGATCTTGCGACGCGTCCGACTCGCCCCGTGCACCCGCTGATACACCTGCCTCAGGTGCGGGTTGTACCGGAGCGACACCCACGCCACCTCCACCAGCAACTTGCGGGCCAGCCGGCATCCCTGGCGCGTGATGTGCCCCTGCCGGTCCATCTGTCCCGACTGGTGCTGGCGCGGCACGAGGCCGAAGTAACTGCTGACCTGGCGGCCGGACCGGAACCGATGCGGGTCGTCGATCATGGCTACGAGCAACTCCGACAGACGCGGCCCGACGCCGGGGATCGTCTGCAACAACTGGACCCGTTCGTCGGCGGCGCCCAGGGCGTCGAGCGCCGACTCGACCTCGCGGACCTGTTGTTCCACCTGCTCCAACGCCCGCACCTCCACGTCCAGGATGCCGCGCCAGAGTTCCGTCATTCCGAGTCCCGCCAGCGGCCGCGCCTGCAAGCGCAGGCCCGCCAGAGACTGCGCCGTCCAGCCGCAACGGCCGGCCCGAAGCGTCAGCCCTTGCGTGTCCAGGACGCTCCGGATGTTGTTCTTGATCGCCGTACGCCGCTCGACCAGCGCGTTGCGGTAATGAATCAACTGCCGCCATTGACGCACGTTCCCTTCAGGCAGCCAGACCGTGGGCAACTGGTTCGCCGCCGATAGTTGCGCCAGTTTCAGGGCGTCCAGCCGGTCAGTCTTGCGCTTGACGTTTCGCCACCGCCACGCCTCGTGCGTCGGGTTGGCCACCTGGATGTCCTTGACGTCCGAGGCCGAGGCGACATCGCGGATCCAGCCCGCCATCGGCCCGACCTCCAGAACCACGCGGTCCGGCCGACGCGCGGCGAACAACTGGTTGAGATCGCACGGTGAAGTCGGCGTCGTCTCATACGCCACCTCTCCCGTGTCGGTGTCCAGAAGGCAACTGACCGTCTTGCATTTTCCAACGTCCAGTGCGAGAATCCTCATGCCGGGTCTCCTTTCGGTTCACGCTCGTGGGCGATCCCCAGTGGATCAGCCCGTCTCTGATTGGGACAACGATCCCGTATCTTAGCGGAACCGGGGG
>JAPLMO010000133.1 GCA_026386995.1 Planctomycetota bacterium
AGTCGGAGAGTTAGGGCGGACAAGAGCCTAACAAACGCCTCCTGTGTTTAACAGGTAGCCAAAATCGAGAGCAAGAGAGCTCGCCGCAAACCCTTGATACAAGCGTAGTTGGGGGCGCGAGTTACGGCCCACGGCGCTCTCTAAAAAAGAAGGCCGCCCGAAGGCGGCCTTTAAGAGGTTGGCTCAAAACCGTTCTGACTCACCACCACCCACTGGTTAACCCGCAGGTTCTCGGAAAGTCTGTAAATCGGCCGAAAACGCCTCACGAACGGCCGGATCGAAGGTAATGGACATTTCCGATTTCTTGCGGCGAAGTTCGATCCGCTGGACGTAACGGCCTATAAAGTCCATCTGCCGGGGCCAGAGGAGGCTGCCCCACGCTTGGGCTGCGCTGTGCGCGTCCTGGCTGGGGGCGCCCGGCCCAAGAATCTCCTGCCAGACATCGGGCTGCGAGAGCATGTCGCGCGCGGCGACCTCGATATCGTACGCGGAGTACTGGATGCCTTTGCAGCGTGCCCGGCCGCCGGCGTTTGACCGGCAGGAGTAGTAACGATAGATCAGGCCACTCAGAGGGGTGGTCTTTTTGGTAATCGTGTAGGTCGTCAGCATACGGCCGCAGCGAGGGCAGATGAGCTTCTGTCGAAGCGGAAAACCTTGACGCCTTCGCCCTCGGCGTTCCGTCGTGCGACGACCCGCCAAAATGCCTTGAACCTGGTCAAACAGTTCGCGGCCGACGATTGGTTCATGGCATCCGGGGCGTGGCTTATCGTCCGTAGCGAACTGGCCGACGTAGACCGGATTGGTCAAGACGGCGAGAATCTGGCGAGCCGTCCATCGGCCGCCGCCGACAGTTTTGCCCGACCTCCTGGCGACGCGCACTTTTGTCGTCCAGCGCTGCTTGTTGCAGACGAAGGCGATCTGCTTCGGCCGCTTGCCCGCGGCCGCGTGCTTGAAGATGGAGCGCACGCGCCGGGATTCGGGCGCGTTCGGGACCAGCTGCTTTGTAACCGGATCGGCGTCGTAGCCGTAGGGCGGCGGGCCGGCCAGCCGCCGGCCGTGCTTCTTGAGGTACGCCCGCGACTCCGCGATCCTTGTGGCAATCATGTCCCGCTCGAACTCCGCAAACGCCGCCAACACGTGTCTAAGGAAGCGGTTTTCGGAGCCGGAAGTCAACTCGGATTGGTGAACCAACTTGAGATCGACACCGGCCTTGTCGAGTTCGTTCAGCAGGACGATGCTGTCGCGCATGCTGCGACTCAGACGGTCCAGTGCAACGGCGTATAGACGGTCGATGCCGCCGAGGTCGATGACCTTGCGGAGTTTCCTCATGGCCGGCCGGTCGAGGGTTGCGCCGGAGTAGCCCTCGTCGTCGAACCGCTGGCCGGTCCAATAAAGGTTCGCCTCGCCCGTAGCCTGAACATGGTTGCGGCAGGTAATGAACTGGACTTCGCAAGAACCGAGGTCGTCGGTCTTCTCAACCGACTGGCGGGTATAAATGGCGTAGCGGATCAGATTGGGCGGGTGGTTGGTCATTGTTCCGGAAAACCCTTGATAGAAGCGTAGTTGGGGGCGCGAGTTACGACCCACGGCGCTCTCAAAAGAAGAAGGCCGCCCGAAGGCGGCCTTTAAGAACGTGGCTCAGCGGACATTCCCCGGCTTCCACTCAAGCTTATTGATGTCGCTAAGCGGCACGAACTCGCCGTGGCCGTCGACGAACCAGACCGCAATCTCCCCTCCGTGCCTAGGCCGCTTCATTACAGCCTCTGGTCCGCCTACAACATTCCAGCCTCCGTCCGTTTCAAATAGGAGGACTGTGTTCGGCGTGCTCTCTTGCTTGATGTTCCTCATGGAGAGCAGGTTCCTGTTGAACCCCCAAGCACACTCTGCCCCCGGCAACTCAGGGCATACGAAGAACGCTCCCCCTTTTCTCATGCCGGTTCTCGCGGCCAGGAGATCGCACCACCCGTCTGCCAGATTGGCGCACTCGCGTCGATCCTCCAGAACCGGCACGAGGTCCTTGGCCAGAAAGCGGATGCTTTCAACGCACGTTTCCTTGCTGACCGCGGCATTGGCCCTGGGGACGAGGATCACGGCGCCCCCCAGCCAAGAGGCTACGAGGCACACGCTCAACGCGGTTCCCGCTCTCATGCTGCGAACATTGAGGAGGACGACCAGGACCCCGATGACAACGCTGGCAATGCCAATGCCCCGGAAGTGCTTAACGGCGGTACCGGCAGCCCATGACATGACCATGGTCGTCCGGGCCGCCAGCCTCGCCGCCACGATTACCTCGCGGATATCCTGTGTAACACCCAGGTCCGCGAGGGGAGCCGACCCGTACCTGTCGCTATCCATACGAAGCATTTTCGCGGACTTCTCCGCGGCCTCGCGCAGCTGACCCCAAGCCAGATAGGTCGTGGCGAGCAGGTATCCCCCGAAGAGCGCGATCAAGATGCCCAGGACCAGGAAAGCCTTCCGCATCATGACGCGCTTCCCTCCCGCGAGCGCCGACTCGTCGACGAAAATCCATTGTCGCAAGAATGGTTTCGCAACAGCAGCTTCCACAACTGGGGTAATCTCCCACTTGCCGCAGCGCAACTGGCGACGCGTTACCAGAGCCGCCAGGCCCCAACCGATCACTTGCAGCACAATCAGTCCCAGGCAGGAAACAGCCGCAGTTATGCCTGCCTCGGCCGGCCTGTCAAACACCGAATTCCGTTCCTCTCGCATGGAATCAAGCATGCTGATTACGGCGAGTACAACGACCACTACCAGCGGCGCGTATTTCAATCCCTTCAATGCCCCTGAGACGGGCAGTCCAGACCGGCCCAAGGCTATCCCAACCGCAAAGGAAGACGCGGTGATTCCCAAGACTGACAAAGCCGGAACCATGATGTCAACAACCACCATGTCGGAAATAAGACCTTGGTTGACCAGATAGCCGCCCAGTTCGTTGAGCCCGTACGCAAGTCCCACCCCAAGAAGCGAACCGACAGTCACCGCGAGGGCTTGGTGCCGGCACAGCCATTCCCGCCACCTTGGACTCATGGCTCGTACTCCTGTGTGCTGGTCCGCCGATTTTCGTGCCCTTCGCCTGACGGCGTAAACGGTTTCTTTGGCCACGCTTATGGTAGCCTCCGATGCGTCTGGTCACAACTTCTTTCGGAGACCGATTTGTCCGAGAGCCACCGTTGTCCAGACCCGTTTCGCCCCGATCACTGGGGACGTCACATCTCCGAGGGCGTCGACACAGTCTGGGTAGATAGCGAGCGCCTCCCGGCAGAGCCGCACCACCTTTTTTCTTCCCCGCCGAGGAGGTCCATTGCATCCCAAGCCAGGTCCTGGGCCTGCTCACGCGGCGTCATTTGCGCATCGAAGATCATGAAATTTCTCTCCGCTCGGTGCCCGGGACGCACCTCCGCAACGGCCCCGAATCATCCTTACAGGACCGTGCGGAGTCTACACCATGAGCCGCAGTTGAACAAGCCTTCAATGATGCGGAATGTGGCACCGGCCCTCAAAAATCCCCCTAAGAACCTGTATGAAAACCCTCCGTTCTGCCGATAACCAAGAGCATGAACGGAACCCAATACCCGACGGACCTAACGGATGACCAATGGGCCTTGATCGAACCGAACCTGCCACCCGCCAAGTCCGGCACCCGCAAGGGCGG
>JAPLMO010000030.1 GCA_026386995.1 Planctomycetota bacterium
GCCGAATGAAAGGTACTTCGGACTTCGGCCTGCCAACCGAGCGCCGCGATTCGAGCCGCGAGCCCACTGGCCACGTGGGTCGCCATGCGCCAAGCCGCAAGTGCTCATCATGGGCCAGCCCGGTGCGCGAATCGAACTCACCGTCACGTTCGAGGGCAGAGGCAAGCATCTACCGGTCGTCACACTCACTCGCATGGCCTGACCATTGTCTGTCAGCCCAGTTAACGAGGCCACAGTCACGGTGCGCGCTCATGCCAGAACCCTTGATGCCAAAGAGCCTATCTCATGCCTCAGCGGTGCCTCAACCTGCCACACGCCCCACGAAAACGGGGCCGAAAAGAATGCTTGCCTTCACTTATTCACCCTAACGGAGGGCAAGCCCAATTCCCCTGGACCACAACAGCCCATCCCCAAACCTTGATCACCTTGTCACGCTGCAGCACCATGTTGTCACTGAAAAGGTTGGGCAAACGCACGTCTGCAGAAACAGAAGCAGCCAGTAACTGCAGCGCCACGATATAGATCAGCACTTTCTTCATACTCTATTTTCCCTTCCCGCTTTGCCCTTTGCGCTTACCGGTCAGGTATCACCTGCAGTTCCTGGAAGGCCGTGTTCTCCACATTATCCTGGGTAACCGGGAAAACCGCCCAAACCAGCCAGCGATAATTGCCTAGTGACCTCCCGCCGCTGTAGCGGATGCTGGTGGCCTCAAAGTCGGCCGGCATCCTCTGGCTGGTATCGACCGAAATAACCGGCGTGAAAATCCTTGCATCGGCAACTTTCCAGCCCGGGTCGGATGCGGCACTGCTGCCGTAGAGCACGAAGTTTTGCCGGGCACGCACCCCAAGTGCCGAGAACGTATTGACTTGGGCAATGGTTTTCACCGTGGCTAGATCGAGCTTGTACATGCCGCACCCAATCCCGTTGGCAAAGATCGGGCCGTAGCTATTGGCGACCTTGCCATCGGTTAGCAAATCGATCGGATCGTTGTTGGTGGGAGCTCCGCCAGCGACTGCTTTCGCCGGCAACACGCTCGACGCCGGAGCCAGGGCAACCGTCTCGAAGTTGGAAGTCCTGGAAGTCTCGGTGACAACATACGCATAGTCGCTCACCTCTACGGTTGCCTGATTCTGTTTGCGCATGACCAGGAGCGTCAGTTTCTTGCCGGCGGCCTTGTCGCGCAGCTTCTGCAAATCCGCCACCGTCCGGACCGGTTGACCGTTGCAAGTGCGAATCACGTCGCCTTTCTGGAGTCCGGCCTTGGCGGCAGAGCTGCCGGCGGGAACCTCCAGGATCAGAACGCCGGTCTCGTCCGGCAATCCATAAACCGAGCGATCACCCAAACCCGAGATGTCGCGAACCTGGACCTGCATTGCGTAACTCACCCGCTTGCTGGACAGCTCCTTATTGGCGGATCTGCCAGTATTTCCGAGTTTGGGCATTTGCGGAGTTCGGGCGATAGCCTTCAACTCCGGCTTCTGCACGCCGAAGTGGTCCATCGGGAAATTCACAAATCCCAGCTTCAGCGCCGGAGATCCCTCCTTCACCCGGAAGTCGCCATTGGCGGGATCGACAAACATCGCATCGGCGACGATCGAGTGCTCGTCACGCCTGGATTGTTCGGCAAGTTTTGCGGCGGGTTCCGAATCCGTGGCGCCCTCGCGATGGACGAGGTTGTTATCCATCTCCTTGCCCCAAGGTGTATCCGGCATGCCGCCCGCGGGCAGGTAGTGATCGGTAAACATGATATTGCGGCGGACAATGTCCTCGCTGTGCTTGTACCAGACATGCGGATGAAAGCCGTTGATGATAATGTTGTTCTCCACCACGCGGTAGAATCCTTCACGGTTCTTGAGGCCGCCATTGAGGCAGAGGTTGTTGTAAATGTGGTAATTACTAGAACCGTCGTCGAGGTCAACGTCCCAGCCATGGTCGCAGCGCCAGCGGTTGTTGCGAACGATAGTCGTTTTAACCGCGTCCAGAAGGACGACTTCCTTGTTGGCTTCCCAGGCTTGGTCGTTGTTCAGATCCAGGCCGCCCAGTCCCCAGAAACGGTCGCGGCCCCAGGAGTTGAACGAGCCGTGGTCGCCGGTTTCCTTGACCGTGTCGAAGATGTCGCAGAACTCGATCACATGGCCGCCCCAACAACCGTCACCGATATTGATGCCGGCGCGTGGCACATCATAAAGGGAGCAGTGACGGACGGTGATGCCTTGCGACAACTCGATCTGCACCGGCGAGGTCTGTTTCTCGACGCGGCCGGAAAGGTAAATGAGACAATCGTCCACCAGGCAATCCGCAGGGTAGTTCGCCGTCTTGGGACCAGGCGTGCGGTCGAGTTTCTGGAGCGATTGGGAATGATCGTTCCAATCGCGAGGAACCCGGGCCGCGTCGCGATCGCCGACAAATGCCACGCCGTTGGCTCCAGCCTTTGCGATGTGACAACCACGCACCGTGACCCTGCGATTGTAGTTGTTCACGAACACGGCGTTGCCACCTACCTGGTCGATAAAGCAATCCTCCAACGAACAATCTTCGCTGCCGGTGTAGAAGATGGCGCCGCCACGATAAGTGGTCCAATCACTGCGCACCAGCGGTTCCTTGTTCTCCATGAAGGTGCGCGCGGCGTGGCGGAAGGTCAGCCCTTTGAAGCTGACGAACCGCACTAGCGCCTGTTCCGTGCCGCGGAACTCGATCAGATGCCGCAGCCGGACCGCTTCGATAGTCGCCGTGGCCAGATCAACGCCCGCCGAGGGATAGAAATAGAGGAGGCTATTCTTTGAATCCAGGAACCACTCGCCGGGAGCATCCAGTTCCTCGAAGATGTTCTCCACGAAACGAATGTTGTGCATACCCATGGGGCGGTTGTTCTGCCAGCCGCCTTCATAGGTGATCTTGTTGTCCGGGCCTTTGCCAGTGATGACATAGTGCATGCCGCCCCACTCGGCGGCATGCAGGGCATGGATGAACCCGCCGGCAGGGTTTTGCCATCGCGCCGCCCGCTGCGGACTGAACGCATCTTTCGCCCAGCCATTGAAGTGGCGCTCCTCGGGATCGAAGTTCGGATACCGCGCCAGGGGTTGGCGTTCGCCGTTGACAAAAAGCTGGTCCGTGGCAAAGCCCGCGGGCACCTTCGCCTGCATGACGCCATCCTTGTAGATCTCCCATTTAAGGTCTTTCAGCCGGACACCACCGCTAATCACCGCCTGCTCCTTCTCATACGCCTGGTACACGACCGGAGCGGCCTTCGTGCCGGAATCCTCAGCTGTGAAAATCAATGTTCCCGGCAGATAATAAGTTCCCTCCCGGATGAAGATCGTCACCGCTTCGCGCCCCGCCGCCTTCCGCGCCGCCTGCTGCGCCCGCGGTAGCGTGGCAAAGGGCTTGGCCAGCGTGCCTGGATTCGCATCGTTCCCATTCGCTGCAACATAGTAGTTACCGGCCTGCGCCGAAGAAATCTGGGTCAAAGCCGCCAGCGCGACCAACGCAACCTTGATTGCCATACATTTGATTCTCATTTTTGTCTCCGTGTTTTTGACGTTCTTCCCCGTTCAGTTCACTTGATGTAGTGGAGCGCCACGTTGTCAACCAGGTCCATGCCGTCACCTTCACCGAGGGTGACGGCGAGCGTGTGGACGCCCGCAGTGACCGAAAAGACAGGGGAAGTGTAACTGGACCATGTCTCTTTAATTTGGGACGATTCAAGGGTGAGCACCGGCACATCATCCAGGGTGACTCTCAGAGGTGCGGCGGTTTTCTCATAGCCGCAACGTTTCACCACATCCAAACTGACCGTATAATTTCCCTTGTCGAAAGTGATCGTCTGCGAGATGCCGTTTCTGGCGCCACGCATAAAGACGCCATGTCGTGTGCCATCCGGAGGTGGCGGAGCGCTGGGGTGTTCAATGAGATCCCTGATGCCAAGCTCGCCTTCGTTCTTGCTTTTCTTGAAACTCCATGTCGCACCGATCGGGCTCTTTTCCATGGTATCGTCATCTTCATTCAAGCGATCGAACTGCTCAAAACTGGGGTTGGTGACGGCCACCGCCCCCAGGGTGGGTGTGATCGTCACGAGGTAGCGCCGGGTGGTGCCATCCACTGCGGTGACGGTGTAGGTTTGCGGCCTGGTGAAGTTATTGATAGAGCCGGAAGCCGGCTTGCCCGTGCCCAGAGGAGATCCCGTGTTGTAGGTGGCCACGACTTTCGTCAGATCCGTGGCCAGCGGTACTTTGACGCAAATCTCATTCCCAGAAAGCGAGGCGGGCGGCGCACCTGGGATGACGAAGTCCAGAATGGTCGCAACTGGCCCTCCTTGCAGTTCGGCTACAATCACCGTGGGGTATTCACCAGAGAGCACGAAGGAAGATTCCGGCACGACTATGGTTTGAATGCTTGTATCCGCTTGCGTAACCGTCAGCGGCTGCTTTTTCGAGTCCTCGATGAAATAGGCGCGCGAAATCCGGGTTGTCATTCCAGGCAAGGTCAGCATGCGGTCGGCAGGAAGATTGCTGACCGAAACATAGAGCAAGTTGCCCGCCCGCGTCACGCCGCCCCAAGGCAGACGGTTCGGGAAGGGCAGAAACTGTGCGGCTTTTTTCACGTCCACATACCTGGCCATGTCCCGCATGGCGATCACGTTGTATTGGTTGTCCTTCAAATACTGCATCATCCGCGTGAATTTCACCGGATCGAGGCCCACCGACGGATGTTCCCCTTCCGGCACGCCATGGAAGGTGAACACCACGATACGGCCACGGATGGCCCGTTGCGCATCGCTGACAAAGGATTCATAACTGACGCGATCATGCATCGTGAAAGACGGCACATCAAACGGATGATCAAAAGTCGGCCGGTAGGGACGTTCATGGCCGCCACGTCCGAAGGTATATTGATGCGTGACCAGAGCCGGGTAAAGGCGCTGGTTCACTTGATAGACTGGCCAGCATAGAGTCGTAGGCTTGGGAATGTTGTTCGATGAAAATTCGGCTTCCATCCCCAACCAGTCATTCATGGATCCCCCTCCGTGGCCCTTGGTGTGGTTGCCCACATCAAATCCATCATCGGACAAGGATTTGATCTGCGCCCAGGTCATATACCAGTCCTTTCTGGTATTGAAACTGTCAAAGTCACAGATGTAAAACGAACCGCCGAATCCCGATTTTTTCAGGATCGGGGCGACAATGGTCGCGTGACTGGCGACGCTATCGTCAAAGGTAAGGACCACGGTTTTTTCGGGAATCGGCTTGATCACGATGCCATACGGATCCGGCGCGTCGGGTGGAAGTGCCAAGGCGATGGATTGCAGCGCGATGGCGGCGAAGAGCCTCGCACCAATTCGCACAATGCTCGGTTTTGGTTTGTTCATGGCACTATCCTTGTTCTCTTTCGTTTGCGTCACTTCACGCCGAAAACCGTGATGCGCCTGAGCAGCAGTTCCAGGGAGGCTTCGTTCTTCGTTTCCACCCGGACGAACCTCGCCCGACGCCCCGGGGCATTGATGCCCGCATTAAAATGAGTCACAGGCACGAGCCAGGTGCTTTCCCATGTCTTGGCGCGCCAGATCTCCTCCCATTTTTGCCCGTCCTCGGAGATGGACAGGATGAGACCTTCGGTC
>JAPLMO010000321.1 GCA_026386995.1 Planctomycetota bacterium
GCTCGCCTCATCCTACCGACCACGAACCCTACCGTCCAGGCCCGGAGCATCCCTGGAGAAAATCCTTCAAACAGAAACGCCAAGACCGGACATTTCTACTGGGTCAGGACCCCGGACATTTCTAATGGGCCTTGACAGAGGAAAACCGCCACATATTTCCCGATACAGGAAAACCGCCAGGAAAACCGCCTGCATTCTCGAAGTGCTACGCCGGCTTGGCCGCGCGCTTTGCGGCGTGCGGCTTTCCGGCCAGATGGGCCGCGGCGGCCTTCGGCGGCTTCCATCCGTTGGCCAGTGCGAGCGGCAGGACTTCCTCCATCTGGCGGACGTAGTGGAAGGTCATGTCCTTGCGGATTTCCTTCGGGATTTCATCGATGTCCTTCTTGTTGCGTTCCGGCAGGATCACCGTGTTGATGCCCGCGCGTTTGGCCGCCAGGACCTTTTCCTTTATGCCGCCTACGGGCAGCACGAGCCCCCGCAGGGTGATCTCTCCGGTCATGGCGACGGTGCTCTTGACGCTGTGGTTGGTCAGAAGCGACATGAGGGCCGCAAAGATGGCGACGCCCGCGCTGGGGCCGTCCTTTGGCGTGGCCCCCTCGGGGATGTGGATGTGGAGGTCCTTCTTGCGGAAGGTCTCGGGCGGGATGCCCCACTGATCGGCCCGCGAGCGGATGTACGAGAGTGCGGCATGGGCCGACTCTTTCATCACGTCGCCCAGTTGACCGGTCAGGTTGACCTTGCCGGTGCCAGGCATGTTGGTGGCCTCGATGAAGAGGATGTCGCCGCCCACGGGCGTCCACCCCAGGCCAGTGGAGACGCCGGGGGTGCTGGTCCGGAGTTTGACCTCGGGCAGGAACTGCTCGGAGCCGAGGAACTCGGCGACGCTCTCGGCCGTGATGACGAAGGGCTTGGCGTTGCCCGTGGCGACGCGGCGGGCCACACCGCGGCAGATGGCGGCGACCTGGCGCTCGAGGTTCCGGACGCCCGCCTCGTGCGTGTAGTACCGGGCGATCTGCCTCAGGCCCGCGCTCGTAAAGCGCAGGTGGCTTGCCGCGAGGCCGTGCTCCTTGCGCTGGCGGGGAACGAGGTACCGCTGCGCGATCGCCAGTTTCTCCTCCTCCACGTAGCCCGCCAGGCTGATGACCTCCAGGCGGTCCCTGAGGGCGGGCGGCACGGGGTCCAGCATGTTGGCCGTCGCGATGAAGAGGACCTTCGAGAGGTCGAACGGCACATCCAGGTAGTGATCCGTGAACGAGTGGTTCTGCTCCGGGTCGAGGACCTCCAGCAGGGCGCTGGTGGGGTCGCCGTGCCAGTCGTGGGCGAGTTTATCGACCTCGTCGAGCATGAAGACGGGGTTGTTGACGGCCGCCTTGCGGATTTCCATGATGATGCGGCCGGGCAGGGCGCCGACGTAGGTGCGGCGGTGGCCGCGGATCTCCGCCTCGTCGTGCATGCCGCCCAGGCTGATGCGGACGAACTTGCGGCCCATGGCCCGCGCGATGCTCTGGCCGAGGCTGGTCTTGCCGACGCCGGGCGGCCCGACAAAGCACAGGATCGGCCCGCGCAGGGTCGCGCGCAGTTTGCGGACCGCCAGGAACTCGAGGATCCGCTTCTTCGGCTGCTTCAGGCCGTAGTGGTCGTGCTCGAGTATCCGCTCGGCCTCGGCCAGGTCGATCCGGTCCTCGCTGCTCTTGTTCCAAGGCATCTCGACAAGGTATTCCAGGTAGGTCCGGACGACGTTGAAGTCCGGCGACTGGACGGGCATCGCCTCCAGGCGCTTCAGTTCGCGATCCGTCTCGGTGCGGACCTTTTCGGGCATGCCGGCGGCCTCGATGTCGGCCTTCAGTTGCTGGATGAGGCTGGTCTTCTCGTCGCCCTCGCCGAGTTCTTTCTGGATGGCCTTGAGTTGCTCGCGCAGGTAGTACTCTTTCTGCGTTTCCTCGATGTGGCCGCGCGCCTCGGACTGGATCTTGCTCGCCAGTTCCAGGACCTCGATTTCGCGCTGCATCTGCTGCGTGACGACCCGCAGGCGCTCGGCGACGCGCGGCTCCTCCAGCAGCGTCTGTTTCTTGGCCGTCTCGATGTTCATGTTGGCGCCGATGAAATCGGCCAGTTGCCCGGGCGAATCTATCGACGACACCAGGGCCATCGCTTCCTGCGGGATGCGCGGCGAAAGTTCGATGATCCGGCTGATCAGGTTCCGGCCCGTCACCACCTGCGCGTCGAACGCCGGCCCGTGGTCCACCACGTCGGGCATCGGCGACACGTTGGCGCGGTAGAAGGGGTCGTTCTGCGTGTACGCCTCCAGCCGCACGCGAACGATCGCCTGGACGATGACCGTCTGCGTTTCGTCGGGCATCCGCACGAGTTTCAGCACCCGCACGGCGCAGCCAACGCCGTAGAGGCCATCCTGCGGCGGCTCTTCCTGCGAGGTGTCTTTCTGCGTCACGACCACCAGCAGGCGGTCGCCCAGCATCACGTCCTGCACGAGCGCGAGGCTCCGGCGGCGGCCAACCGTCAGGGGCTGGATGATTCCCGGAAACAGCACGGTCTCGCGCACCGGCATCACCGGCAGCGAAGCGGGGATGCTCTGCCCTTCCTCGCTCCGGCCGGCATGGGCTGCCTCGCCAGGCGGTTTTTCCTTCGGTGCATCGGCCACGGCTATTTCTCCTGCGGCGCCCGGCGCGGATTCTCGGGGGCTTCCTTGCGCTTCGGTATCGTGACCAAGAGGAACCCTTCGCGATGACGCGCCGAAACGGCCGCCTCGTCGGCGTCTTCCGGCAGGTGCAAGCGGCGGCAGAATTGCCCCTGCTCGATCTCCATCTGATGCACGCACACCTTGTCGCGCGGCGCAGGGTCCCCGCGCCACCCGGCGATCGTCAGGTAGTGGTTCTCCGTATACACTTCGATTTCCTCACGCCGGACTCCCGCCAGTTCCGCGATGATATCATACCGGTCCGCCGTCTCGCAGATGTCGACGGCCGGCGTCCAGTCGCACGACTTCCCCGCAAGCGTAAAGCCCGTGTGCAGGACCCGGCGCATCAGGTTTGACATGTGGTGGGCCATGTGGCCCAGATCTTCGTGGCTGCCGGCAAGGTGAAGGCGATGCATGTGGAATTCCTTAATTTCAACCAGCATCGAACCGGCTTCCATCATACCCCTTTCTTTCGCGCCGGACAACCGCTCAATCGGACCAATGCCTCACCTGCAAGGGTGGGTGGCAAAGGGGGCTGTACCCTTTTCGCGCCTTTGCGACAAGGGGACTGTCCCCTTTGCCGGGGCTTCCGTAGTGCGTCCCCTTAGCCGTGCCACACCACCTCGTAACTGACGCGCTACGGGCTTACTCCCCCTTGATGTCGACCTTGCGCAACCGGGCCGTTTCCTTCTTCGGCAGCCGGATCGACAGGACGCCGAAACGGGCCTTCGCCTCGACCTTGTCCGCCTCCACCGGCGCCGGCAGCGTCAGGCTCCGCGTGAACGAGCCGTACCTGCGCTCCACCCGGTGATAGTTGTGGCCGTCCTGGCCGGTCTGGTCGTGCTTTTCGCCGCGGATCGTCAGGACGTCGCCCGTGACCGAGATGTCGAGCGTAGCCGGGTCGATGCCCGGCACTTCCACGTCCACGAGGATCGCATCGTCGGTCTCCGCCACGTCCAGCGGCGGCGACCACTCGGCCAGGCCGAACGGCTCGGCCGTCCCCGCCCAGAACCGGTTCAGAAGGTCGTTCATCTCATTGCGCAGCGACGCCAGCGTCACGCCCGGCATCGTGCGCCCGCTCCAGGGAACCAGTGCCATGTGCCTCACCTCCTCGCAGTTGTCTACTCGATTTTGACCTCGATCCGCCGCGGTTTCAGGCGCTCGGACTTCGGCAGGCGCACCGTCAGCACGCCTTGCTTCAGAGTCGCCGCGATCTTGTCGGTGTCGAAGTCGGCGGGCAGTTGAAACGCCCGGTAGAACTCCCCAGTCGCGAATTCCTGGAGTAGCGCCTCGCCCGGCGCCTCCGCTTTCGCCCCAAGCGTGCCGCGGATCTCCAGCACGTTATCCTCCACCGTCACGCTCAGGCCCTCCGGCTTGATCCCCGGAAGGTCGGCCGTGATGACCAGTTCGTCGGGCGTCTCGTAAATGTCCGTCGCCGGCACGAAGTAACTCTCCGGCGGCTCGTCGGTCCGCCGCTGGGCGGCTACCGGAATCTCGCTCGTCTTGGTCATTACAGTTCTCCTTTTAAGAATTTAAGCAGGGGCCGCTCTCAGATTGTAGCGCGGGGGTTTATCCCCCGCGCCGTCCTGCGCGGGGCACAAGGCCCCGCGCTACAACTAGCCTTCAAGGTGGACCGTGATGCGTTTCGGTTTCGCCTCTTCCGCCTTTGCGATACGGATTGTCAGCACGCCCTCGGCCAGCGTTGCCTCGGTCTTCGCGCCATCCACCGGCCCGGGGAGCGTGATCGCGCGGCTGAAGTGGCCGCTGTCGCGCTCGCGCCGGTGGAGCGTGGCGCTGTCGGGAATGCTGCCGGCCCGGTTGCCCGACACGGTCAACTGGTCCCCGGCAACGTATACCTCCAGGTCGCCCATCTCAAGGCCGGGCGCCTCGCAGGCGACGACGTACCCGTCAGCGGCCTCCCACACGTTCATGGGCGGATAGACGTAACTCGTCCGTATCCTCCCCGGGGACCCCAACTGCTTGCCGAAGACGGCGTCGAAGACGCGGTTCATCTCGCGCTGCAACTCGCCGAAAGGCCCCGGAGCCGGCACCCATCCTCGTATCATCGCCATGGTCGTTCTCCCTTTGTCACAGGTTCCGCCACTTGCTTCCGTTAAACATAATGCAAACGTGATGCCAATTTTCCCCGCCGGTTACAGGCATGCCAAAAGGGGAGGAACTCGCAATAACCCGCAAAAATTCCTTTTTTCGCAGGCGCGATTGGCCGTCAGGACTGCCAATCTGGCATGCCAAGCCGGTATAATGGCCCGTCGTACTCCGGAACGCAGGTTGAGTTGAATGCCCCACGACACCTTCGACATCCTGGTCGTCGGCGGCGGCCACGCCGGTTGCGAGGCCGCGCTGGCCGCCGCTCGACTCGGCGCACGGACCGCGCTGGTGACCCTCCGCGCGAACACCATCGCCCAGATGTCGTGCAACCCGGCCATCGGGGGCCTGGCGAAGGGCCAGATCGTCCGCGAGATCGACGCCATCGGCGGCCAAATGGCCCGCATCACCGACTCTAGCGCCATCCAGTACCGCCTCCTCAATCGCAGCAAAGGCCCCGCCGTCCGCAGCCCCCGCGCCCAGTGCGACCGCCACGCCTACGCCCGCGCGATGCAAGAACTGCTGCGCCGCCGGCCAGGCTTGGCGATCATCGAAGACGTCGCCTGCGAAGTGCTCGTCCAGGGCGACCGCGTCGCCGCCTTGCGCTGCGAGAGCGGCCGCACACTGGCCGCCAGGGCCGTGATCCTGACGACCGGCACGTTCCTTCGCGGCGTGCTCCACTGCGGCACGAAGATGTGGCCCGGCGGCCGCATCGACGAGCCGTCGGCCGAGAACCTCTCGGCCGGCCTCGAGCGCCTGGGTCTGCGCATCGGGCGCCTCAAGACCGGCACGCCCCCGCGCATCGACGGCCGCACACTCGACTACTCGCGCCTCACCGAGCAGCCCGGCGACCCCGAGCCCGTGCGATTCACGTTCGGTTGGCCGATGCCGCTCGACGAAGAAAAGGGGTCAGACCCCCAACGACCTAAGGGGTCAGACCCCTTTTCTTCTGACCCCTTTTCTTCAGTCTCCTGCTGGATCACCGAGACCACCCCCGAGGTCCACGACCTCATCCGCGCCAATCTCGACCGCGCCCCGATGTACTCCGGCCAGATCCGCTCCGTCGGCCCGCGCTATTGCCCGAGCCTTGAGACCAAGATCGTCCGCTTCGCCGACCGGCCGCGCCACCAGGTCTTTCTTGAGCCCGAAGGCCGCGACACCCACGTCGTCTACTGTAACGGCCTCTCCACGAGTCTGCCCGAAGACGTGCAGGACGGCATAATCCGCGGCATCCCGGGCCTCGAGCGTGCCGCCATCCTGCGTTACGGCTATGCCATCGAGTACGACTTCGTGCCGCCCACGCAGATTCAGGCCACGCTCGAAACCAAGTCCGTCGGCGGCCTCTACTTGGCCGGCCAGATCAACGGCACGAGCGGTTACGAGGAGGCGGCAGGGCAGGGCCTCTTGGCGGGCATCAATGCTGCGCGAGCGATCCAGGGCCGACCGCCCGTGGTCCTCAGACGCGACCAGGCGTACATCGGCGTCCTCATCGACGACCTTGTCACAAAGGGGGCCGAGGAACCGTACCGCATGTTCACGAGCCTCGCGGAGCACCGCCTCATCCTGCGGCACGACAACGCTGACCGGCGCCTGACGCCCATCGGCCGCGAGGTCGGCCTTGTCTCGGATGTGGCGTGGCAGCGCCTCCAGGAGAAGGAACGCCAGATCGCCGCCGCCCAGGCCGCGCTTCGTGCCGCACGCCGCCAGGACCGCACGCTTGAAGACATCCTCCGCCGCCCCGAGGTCACGTGGCAGTCGCTGGCCGCCGAAGTGCTGGCCCTCGCGGCCCTGAAGGTCTCGCCCGAGGCGTGGGAGCAGGTGGAGATCGAGGCCAAGTACGCCGGCTACCTCGCCCGCCAGGCCGCCCAGATCGCCCGCGCGCGGCAGATGGAGGACCGCCTCCTTCCCCCCGGCCTCGACTACGCCGCGGTGCCCCACATGAGGAACGAAGCCCGCGAGAAGTTGGCCCGCATCCGCCCCCGTTCCCTCGGCCAGGCCGCCCGCATCTCGGGCATCGGCCCGGCGGATTTAGCGGTGCTGATGATACACCTCGGCCGCTGACAAACCCCACGCTCGCCCAGTCGAGTCTTCGACATGCGTGGGGATGTAGGTAATAAGCCCCGCGCATGCGTGGGGATAAACCATCCCCCGGCAGTGCCGGGGGCTTGTTAAAGACGCCGAATCGCGTTTGGGCGAGTCGGGCCGAGGGGATTGAGGTAACAAGCCCCACGCATGCGTGGGGATAAACTGTAAGGCTCCTGCCCCCGTCCCCCGCCGCGACCGACGCCTTGCGATCCTCTGGCTTGTACCACCGATCAAGGTACTTCAGGAAGAATACATCGCAGTCCGGAAGGAGAGGTGGATTAGCCATGCCCCAGGTTCGTCATTCTGCGTTTCGGTTCCCGGTTCCCCCTTCTCGTTCCATACGCCGGTTGCCTGCCCATTGGCACGGCATGGGGGAACCTGGGAACGCCCCAGGGTTCCCTTGTTCGCGCCAAGGAAGGGTGTGCCGACCTCCGGCATCGTGAGAGGGGCGACGGAAAGCCCCCGTCGGTCGCGGGCGGCGCGGCCTGGGGGAGAGGAAAAACCGGAAACATCCGAAACCATTTTCCTCTGTAAGTCCTGTATTTACAGGCACTTGGCTACTCCCTCCCCCCCCCGATTTGACTTTTCCGAAATCTGTGGTATATTACTCTGCGGAGTTTAGGGGCTGGTTGCCGCACGGTGACGCGGCCTAGATCGTTGGAGACAAGTCTTAAAGCCGGATCCGGCGCGGTGCCGGGGTTGGCCGAGGTTTCTGGAGCCCTTTTGCCCCTGGGGGACAGAAAGAGAGTGTGTCGTGTTTGCAAAACAAATGTTGCTGGTTGTGGCAGTTGTGGCGGTAGGGATGGTGTTCTGTGCGGGCTCGGCCCAGGCGGCGCTCACCTACGACTTCAACAACGGGTTGCAGGGTTGGACACAGATTTATCCGGCACCACCAGAACTATTGTGGGCATCCTATGATGGTTGGGGCTGGATGCCGGACGACGGTCACCTCGGCGATGGGTGGGAAGACAGAAATACACAATTGGGCCGTTCCCCGGTGTTTACCCTGGATGGCTCGGGAGATCTGACTTTCCAGTTGATCGGCGAGGCATCGCCGCTCGCCGCACCGGACGTGGCCCCTTCCGCGATTCCTGAGACAGCAACAGTTAACGGCGGTTTTATGGGCGTGGCCCTGCGTGATGTCGCCGCCGACACGTATGTGCTAAGCAAGGGACTAAGCGTTGATAATTTTTCTTCTATCTGGACGGACTTGAGTTTTACCGCAGCGGAGTTGTTACCCTTTGTCATCCCCGGCAAACAGTACACGCTCGACTTCATCGATTACGATAAGAACCCCGGCGTAGGTGATGCTTGGGTGATCATGAGCGGGGCATCCATTCCCGGAGTCCCCGAGCCTGCGACGATGGCGCTACTGGCCTTGGGCGGCCTGGGTGTCCTCCTTCGCCGCAAGCGCAGGTAACGCGAAGACCCCGTCGTTAAGGGGCCGCAACACGTAAAGCAGAAACCGAGCGGCGTCCCACCGGGGCGCCGCTTCTTTTCTTCCCCGGGTCGCGTCCAGTTCCGGTGACATACACCCTAACTCCAGGTTCAAAGTTTGAGGTTTAAAGTTTCAAGGTCTGTCCGCCTCTGGTGTCTTGGCGTCTTTGCGTGAGATCGCCGGCGTTGCTTTTGTCGAGTGTTTCACTCTGCATTCTGCACGGAGTTTATCCGCCTGGGCGGGCACTCTTCACTTCTGTGCATCCCGAACCTCCCCCCAAAAAGGGGACACCTATGACGCTTGTGAAAGATTTCACGAACGTAAGTGTTTTTGCAAAAGTGCGACTTACGTCAAATGGGACCCCTCAAAAACCGCTCCGGGAGGCTCAAAACACTATCAAGTTCCGATCAAAAACAGTAAAAAGTGATCAAAAAGGCCCAAGTTTCGTCTTGCCCATCTTAACATTTTATCATGCCGCCCCCTCTGGCGCTAGCGCCAAGGGGGTTTTTGGCCTTCCGAGGGGGCAAAAAGGGTGTTTTTGGGGGCGCGCCGTGACGTAAGTGTTTCTGCAAAAATGCGACTTACGTCAACTGCCAAAATGGCGGGAATCAAAAAACGCCAACAACCCCGCGGCACACTTAGCCGGCGACCTCGGTCGCCGCGCGCCGGCCGGATCCGGGGAATTCGACCGGCTTACTTCTCGGCCTTCGGGGTGACGGGGTCGCTGGGCTTGTCGCCTTCCTTGAGTGGCCGCACGTCGAACCGCTTCACGATGATTTTCATGCCCTTCATTTCGTTGCCTGGGTGGACCTGGATGCCGAATCGGCCCTTGGCGAACGACTTGTCGTTGCACTCGCCCATTTTCTTGCCGTTCAACCACTGGATGATGTGGTCGCCGTTGGCGTAGATCTGGGCCTCGTTCCAGCCGTCGCGGTTCTCGATGCTCTCGTCGAGGTTGGCGAAGATGAACATCTTGCCGGGGCAGTAGAGCGTGCCGCTGTAGGCCACGGGATTGGCGTACTTCAGGACGTCAAACTGGTACTGGTCGCGGAACCAGAACCCGCTGTTGGCCGGCCAGACGACGCGGTAGGTGACGCGGCACTCGAAGTTATCGAACGACTGCTCGGTGAAGAGGTCGCCGCCCTTGCCGTCGGTCTGCGTGCCGACGAGGTAATCGTCCTCGACCTTCCAGACGGCCGAGCCGTTGGGCTTCCAGCCGGCGAGGTCTTTGCCGCTGAAGAGCGGCGTCCAATCCGCGGCGGGGGCGGCGGGCTTCTTCTCCTCGGCGGCGGGCGCGAGCGGCACGAGCGCAACCGCAAGGGCGATGGCCGATGCGACCAGCAATGTGTAGTGTAGCGGTTTCATGCGGACGGTCCTTTCGTTTCGATCATCGCCGTACGCGGCGACGGCTGACTGCTAAATGCTCCACGGGGCGCGTTTCGGCCGGTCCAGCCAGCGGGCGGCCTCGGCGTCGCCGATGATTTCTTCCTTCTCGGGATCCCATTTCAGGCGGCGGTTCAGCCAGTAGGCGATGTTCCCGAGGTGGCAGACCGTCGCGGTGCGGTGGGCGACCTCGATGTTGCGGAAAGGCTCTTCGCGGGTCTTCACGCAATGGAGGAAATCGCCGATGAGTCCGCCCGTGCCCTTATAGTTCGGAATGTTGATGCTGGGCGCGGCCTGCTTTTTGGCGTCCTTCCCGCCTTTGCGCTCGGGCAATTCGCCCTTCGTGCCGCGCATCGAGAGGATTCCGCCCCAGCCGCCGCCGTGGTGTATGCGGATGCCGTTGGCGAAGACGTACGTCAGTTTCGCGTTGTCCTTGCCGTCGGGCGGAATGATCTGGACGGGGCCGGTGTTCTGGAGTTGGCAGCAGAAGAGCGCCCCGCCGAAGCCGTGAGCGCCCCAGTCGGTCATGCCGCCGCCGGAGTAGTCGCGCCAGGCGCGGAAGTTCAGGCGCTTCGCGTTGAACGGCGCCATCGGCGCGGGGCCGAGCCAGAGGTTCCAGTCGAGCCCGTCCGGAATCGGTTCGCCCGGCAGGTAGCATTCCTTCGACGGGCCGCCCACGTTCACCCAGACGTCGGTGACGTTGCCGATGGCGCCGCTACGGACCATTTTGTGGAACCAGTTGTAGTCTTCCCAGACGCGCTGGCTTCCGCCGGAGAAGACGCGTCCGTAGCGTCGGACGACGTCGGCCATCTTGCGGCCCTCGCGGACGGTCAGGGTCTCGGGCTTCTCGCAGAAGACGTCCTTGCCGTTCTTCATGGCCTCGATCGCGATCGTGGCGTGCCAGTGGTCGGGCGTGCCGATCAAAAGGATGTCGATATCGCCGCGGCCGGTGATCTCGCGAAAATCGTTGACGGCGGTGCAACTGGAGTTGCCGTAATTCTTGTCCACCAGCCCCTTGGCGTTGTCGCGATGGCTCTTGACGACGTCGCAGACCGAGACGACCTGGACCTCGCCGAACGAGAGGAACCCGCGCATGTCGCCCGTGCCGCGCCCGCCCAGGCCGACGCAGCCCATCGTGCGGCGGTTGCTCGGAGCGGGACGGTTCTGGCCGGCCAGCGAAAACGAGGTGATGACGTACGGGGCCGCCGCGGCCGCCAAGGCGCCCTTCAGCAGGTTGCGGCGGGTGACGGCCGAAGTCTTATCGAGCATGGCGCTGGTCCTTTCACTTTAGGCTGAAATCGGCACTACCAATATACAGAACCCCGGCGAGATGTCGATGATTCGCTGAAAACAGCGGCGCCGTGCCGTTTGGTTAGCCGCCCATCTTGATGGGCGCGTGTTTTTGGGGCACGCCACAAAGCACGCGCGGCGGGCAGTTTTGCCCGCCGCGCGAAAGGCACGTGTTCGTCGCCGTATGCGGCGACGGCTAAACGGTTCAGGCCACCTGGGCCTTTGCGGCGCGGACGGTATTGCGCAGCAGCATCGCCACCGTCACGGGCCCGACGCCGCCGGGGACGGGCGTGATCGCGCCGGCCACCTGGAGGGCCGCCTCGAAGTCGACGTCGCCGACGGTCTTCATGTCGGGCTTGCCCTTCTCGTTCTTGATGGCATCTCCGTTGGCATCCAGGGCCTTCGGAATGCGGTTGATGGCCACGTCGATAACGATCGCACCGGGGCGGAGCATGTCGGCCTTAACCAGCGGACCCAGGTTCGCCAGGGCCGGGTTCTCGCAGGCCTTCTTGAGGCGCTGGTAGCCCATCCAGCGGGCCTGGGAGACGCCGGTAGCGACAAACAGTATCTCGGCCCGGCGGGTGTGGCTGGCCAAGTCCTTGGTGGCCACGTGGCAGACCGTCACGGTCGGCGAGGCGCTCAGGCTCTGAAGCAAGATCGCCGCGATGGGTTTGCCGACGATTTCGCTATGGCCGACGACGACGACTTCCTTGCCGGCCAGGTCCGCTTGGACGCTGCGCAGGAGTTCCACGGCGGCCATGGGCGTGCAGGGGGCGACCGTGCCGCCGCCGTAGAAGAGGCGGCCCATGTTCTGCGGGTGCATGCCCTCGACGTCCTTATCGGGCGATATGCGGACCTGGATGACGCGGGCGTCGATCTGCGGCGGCAGGGGCATCTGAAGGATGAGGCCGGTGACGCGCGGGTCGGCGTTGAGCGATTCGATCTTGGCGATAAGGTCGGCCTGCGTGGTTTCGGCCGGCAGGTTCAAGAGTTCGTACTCGATGCCCACAGTCTCGCAGTTCTTGGCCTGCTGGTTGGTATAGATCTTGGACGCGGGGTTCTCGCCGACCTGGACGGCCACGAGGTGCGGCCGGCGTCCGGCGGCGGCCAGTTCGGCCACGGTGGCGGCAGTTTCCTGGTTCATCTTGGCTGCGACGGCTTCGCCGTCAATCAGTCGTGCGGGCATGAATCCTCCTTTGCGTTATGATGCCTTTCTTATTTAGCCCCCCGTGAACGTATGTGTTCAGCGGGTTGCTGTTCTCCCCTCTCCCCGCCGGGGGTGAGGGGGCGTTGCTGACGCGGGGCACCCCTCACCCGGCCTTCGGCCACCCTCTCCCCCAAGGGGAGAGGGTTAACGACACGTCGAAGGCTAGTGTCGCCGCGCCGCCCCCAGTGTATTCACCGGGGGCTAAATACGGCGTTACTTCGCCAGGCCGGAGTGGGCAAGAATATCGGGCACGACGTCGTCCCAGCCGAGGGTCATCAGGTGCGCCCCCTGGCACATCCCCTTCATCTCGCGCACGAGGCGGCCTGCGATCTCGGCGGCCGTCTTCTTCAGGCCGTCCTTCGGGGTGGCCGTGAGTTCCTTGATGATCGCGTCCGGCACCTGGACGCCCGGCACCGCGCGGTTCATGTACTTGGCCATGCCGGCGGACTTCAGGACCACGATGCCCACCAGAACGGGGATCTTCAGGTGCGCGATGCGTTTCATGAACTTCTCGAACGTCGCGGGGTCGTAGACGGCTTGCGTCTGGACGAACTGAGCACCCGCGGCCACCTTCTTCTCCAACTTGATGATCTGGGCCTCGGGGTCCGGGCTGCACGGGGTCGTGCAGCAGCCCTTGAAGAACTTCGGGGCGCCGTCCAAGACGTTCGGGTTGCCCTTGAAGTCGCAGCCCAGGTCGTTGCCGGCCTCCAGTCGCGACATGGCCTGAAGGAGGCCCACCGAGTCGAGGTCGTAGACGGGCTTGGCGTCGCGGTGGTCGCCCATGACGACGTGGTCGCCGGTCAGCGCCAGGACGTTTTCGATGCCGAAGACGGCCCCCGAAAGGAGGTCGCTCTGGAGGGCCAAGCGGTTACGGTCGCGGCAGACCATCTGGTAGACCGGCTCGATGCCGTGGTCCAGCAGCAGTTTGCAGCCGACCAGGGAGCCGGTGCGCATGACGGCCGTCTGAATGTCGGTGACGTTGACGGCCGTGACGCGGCCTTTAAGGAACTCCTCGGCCTCGTGGATGACGGGGCCGATGTTGGTGCCCTTGGGCGGACCGATCTCGCCGGTGACGACGAACTTGCCCGCTTGTAACTGTTCACGCAGTTGGCTCATGGTTCGCTCCGGTTTTTCTCGACCGTCGCCGTTTGCGGCGACGGCTAAACGATAAAGACTACGACTTCTTTGCGGCCGGGGGTGCGGCGGCCGGCGCAGGCGCCGGCTGCTCCGACATCTCCAGCGCCCAACGGAGGGTGCGCCGGTTGGCCTCGGTGATGTCGCGTTTGCGAAAATCTCGGGCGGTCTGGAGTTTGCGCATGTCGTCCAAGCGTCCGAGGCCCTTCAGGCGTTCGTAAATCATGTGCCAGCCGCAGGGCCGCTCTTTTGAGACCTCGCAGGAGTTATCGTAGCCCGTCCCGCCGCACTGACCGTTGACGAGGCTCTTGGCGCACAGGGTGATGGGGCAGAGGCCCCCGGTGTACGCCAGAAGGCAGTCGCCGCACTCGGCGCACCGCTCGGCCGACGGGAAGAGGCCCTGGTAATCGCCCATGCAGATAGTGTTCATCGCCGGGACCGCGAGGCGCCCGACCATGTTGCCGACGGCCTGGACGCCCACGCCGCACGAGCCGACGAGGATCGCCTCGGCGGCTGCGACCTTATCGACGACGCGGCCGAGTTTGATGCCCACGATGGCCTTGTTGCAGATCATGTCGAGCAGGGCCGAGCCGGTGACCTGCTTGCCGGCGCCGGCCACCAGGGCGGTCATGTCCCTGAGCCACGGTTCGCCGCCAGTCTCGCAGCCGATGGGGCATCCCTGGCAGCCGAGAACGAAGACCTTGCCGACGCCCTCGAGGCTCTTCAGGATTTCGTCGTTGGGTTTGCGGGTTGTGGCGTTCATCGCTTAACTCCTATTACGCTGCCGTTTGCGGCAGCGGCTAAACCACGACAACGGCATCGTCGCCGTGTGCGGCGACGGCTAAACGTTAACGGCGATGGCTAAACGCTAACGGCGACACCGGCATTCATTGTTTAGCCGCGGCCGCACACGGCCGCGGTCATGTGCCGGGTGCTAAATCACTCGAAACGTGCCGAGCCGATCGCCGCGCACGTTCACCGTGTGCACGGCGCACGCCAGGCACGGGTCGAACGAGCGGACGATGCGGACTACCTCGAACGGGTTCTCGCGGTCGCGGATCTTGGTGCCGATGAGGGCCTGCTCCATCGGGCCGGGTGTTCCGGCGGCGTCGCGCGGCGAGGCGTTCCACGTCGTCGGCACGACGAGTTGGT
>JAPLMO010000075.1 GCA_026386995.1 Planctomycetota bacterium
CGTGCCGCTTCGCCTATGACCTGCACCAGGTGGGCCAGGGCCATGCGGAGGTTCTCGTCGGCATCATACTCGTCGCGGCTGCGGCCGGCCACCTTCTGGCGGGCCTTTTCGGCCATATCGAGCATGTGCCCGGCGTACACCAGGTCATCCTTCTGCATACTCCACCTCTGCGCTGGCCAGGACCCGGTTGCGAAGGCGGCGATTCAGGTATTTCTCCGACACGATATCCACGCGGCGGCCGCCCAGCATTTTCGAGAGTTCCTCTTCTATGTCGATAATGCGCAGGCCGACCCGGCGGCCCGGCTCGAACTCCACGAGCACGTCAACGTCGCTATCCGGCCGGAAATCGTCGCGCAGAACCGACCCGTAGAGCGATAACTTCCGGATATGATGCCGCCGACAGAATTCGGCGATCTGATTGCGGTCCAGCGCGATCCGCGGGCTCACCGGCGTTCCTCCCCTGCTTCTTGTTCGACGCACATATCCTACAGCCGCAGGCGGCAAGCGGCAAGGGGCGAGCCCGCCGGATCGTCAGAGAAACTGACCGCCCCAACGGGGCGGCGGAGTGTAGCCACGGGTGGAGCGCCGGCCGCTGAAGGCGGGCGGTGCGCAACCCGTGGAAGTGATTGTGTTTTAAGACATCCGCCCCGAAGGGGCGGCGGAATTGTCGCGCTGCGCGGCGGATCAATGTCCTTTCGCCGGTGCGGACAACTCCTTCGCCCCTCCGGGGCGAAAAGAGGATAAATATCATCCGCTTTCCACGGGTTGCGCGTCGGGCCGCAGCGCGGCCGCGCCGCTCCACCCGTGGCTACACCCCCTCGCCCCGTCGGGGCGAAAAACAGCCCCGCCCCGTAAAGGCGGGCAAGGCCGCGCGGCACGGCAAGGGAAAAAGAGTCGGCTTTCCTGGAATCGGGAATCTACAGGTAGCGGCCGCAATGACGTGAAGGAAAGGGCAATAAGAGTAGCGGTGTTGCGTTCCCGGAACTAGCAGGGCAATGAGAATATCACTACTGTGTCCCCCGAAATCCTATCTTCCGCCGCCCGGCGGCCTTGCCGCCGGCCTCATACAGTTCGGCCTTGGCCTCCAGTTCAAGAAGCACGTCCTCGGCCCGGTCTATGATGTTTTGTTCGCGGGGGGACAACTTGCGCCGCACTCCAGCGGAAAGGCACGTGGGCCACGCTGCGCCTTGAACGCAAAGGCGCGGGTGCTTCGCCAGAAACCGGCGGCAAAGACCGCTCGATTTGGCGATATCAGCAGCGGGCAGGCCGTAGCGGGCCGCCTCGCGCATGAGCACTTTCTCGGCAAGGAAGCGATGGTTTGACTGAAGCCAAAGGGCCGCACCCACGGCCCGGAAATCATTCCACAGAAGCACGAAGAACACGAAGTCCGGGTAGCCACGCCAGAAGCGGACTAGGCGCTGTAGGTCTTTGGCGCATACAGGCTGTTGTGGAGTCTCTTTCAGGCCCAGGAGAAAGGGCTTCCAAGCATTCTCCCAAGAATACGCAAGCCCGTGGGGATTCGCCTTCTTGCAGGCTTTAACGAATATTTCCTTTGCCTCTCTTGCGCTGAATGTGCGCCGCGCAACGGGGCTTGCGGGCCGAGTCGGAGTTTTGCGGTTTGGCATGGTCTTTCCTTTTAGCGGGCCGGCCCGCCGCGGCGCGCCCGATGCTTGGCCCGGTCCAAGATACGCTGGCCGGCGCTCGCCAGGTGGTCGGGTGCTGGACCGCGCGGCTTCCGCAGGAGCATGCGATGGATAATGATAGCCGGAGTGATGAAAAGCAGGCCGGGAAGCAGGAGGAAGAACCCCAGGTCCCAGACGGCCGCATAGTTTTCGCGCGGCACGCCGCACGCAGCCGAGAAGAAGGTGAATGCGGCGCAGGCCCCGGCGCCCGCCAGCGGCAGGATGCCCAGACCGCAGAAGATCAGATAGGCGAGCCGGGCCGTCCCGGCCGACGGCGCGGACGACGACGGCATCGAAGATCCGCCATCAAGGACGATCGCGCAGACCGGGCAGAAGATCCGTTCGCCGATGCGCTTGACCTCGTGGACCGCCACGGGCCGGCCGCAACCATCGCAGGACAGCGCCATGATTCGCCTCTATCCCTTGGCCGGCCTCCGCACCCAGCGCGGCGCGGCCGCTTACTCGCCCGTCGGCGAGTGTCCCGTTGTGACACTTCACTTTATCACGGCGTCCAGGCCCCTGCAAGGGAGGCCCCGCTCGCGGGTCGCACATCAAGAGAATTGCGGATTGCGGATTGCAGAGTGCGGATTGAAAAAATAAACGCCGGCTAAGGGACCGGCTTGGGGTAAACGTTCTTATCTATGCTCTTCTGGAGTCGGGGGCCGTAATCTGTAAGCGTGAGGCCCGAGGCACATGCCTCGACAAATTCCTCTCGGGTGGCGGGATGAAAGATCGCATAACTCGGCACGGTTCGCCGGGAATCGTCAGTGCCTCTATAGGTATATGTGCCGCAATAGACGAGCCATTCTTCCGGCGGACTATCTGGTGGGGCCCACGTGACCTCGGAGGTTGACAAGTCCTTGTGATGGAACCCGAATCGGGCTAGTTGCATCCCGTCAGTGAGACCTTGCGACTTGATCCCGCGAATGTGAAAGATGATCTGCGGCCTCTCCTGAGTGGCGTCCACTGTCCTCCCACCGGGGCCGTATGGTTGAAAGGTAATTGTGGTCCGCCATACTGGGTGGGCCGGGAAAAACGGGCGTATCGCCAGAATCTCTGCCGCGTTAATGATCGTGAGAACCTGGGAATCGGCAGGCGCCGGCCGTATCTCGGTCCCCGGCGCGGGCGGCGCGACGCCGACCCCATCCGGGTCGATGATCCCCTTGCCGCAATCCCGCCACTGTCCGTCGATCTTGGCGATCTTGTCCCGAAACTTGGCGAACTGGATGTCGACCCACGTGGCTAGGCGGGGCTTGCCGCGATATAGGCACCCGCCGGGCGGGACCTGCGGCGCGGGCGCAGGCGCGATGATCGGGGCTGCCGGTGCCGTGGATGGAGGCGGCACGGCCTGCGGTTGTTCGGCGGCCGATATGCCCGCCAGTGCGATCAGGCCCACGGCCGCCAGCAGCCAGCGGTTCAATCGCCTTGCGGAAGCCAGTCCCTTTTCCAGATTCTCAATGCGCTGGTCGGTCGTCATGGCGAGGCCCCTTTCGCTGCGAGAGTTGCAGTCATTTACGGATCGCCCCCCGTGGGCGGAATCAGGATTGCAGAGACATGCTATCGGTTGACGTGAATCATTGCAAGCCCCGTCCGTCGCAAAAAGTAGAATGTCGGCACTGCGGGATGTGTCGTAGATCATGGCCGTGGCCGTCAGTTACCGCGTGGGTGCAGAGCACCCACCCTACATTCTCTCCCTCGGTGGGGAGAGGGGAGGACGGCAGCCCGCTAAGCACGTTGCCGTGCAGTGCACGGGGGGTTGGTATGCGGTGTGTACGGATATCCCCGTGCGGTGCACGGGGTTTACTACGGTGTATAAGGATATCCCCGTGCGGTGTACGGGGTTTGTTGTTCAAAGGATATCCCCGTGCATGCACGGGGTTTCATTTCAACTCCTCCACGGCCGCTCGCGCTTGACGGCCGCGAGGACCTTGTTGGCGATTCCCACGTCTTCGGCAATCTCGAAGTCGAACATCCCCAACAGAATGTGGTCGGCGCCGCTCCCGAATGCGTACTTCATGGCGTTTTCCGGCGGGATCGCCCCGGCAGCCATGACCTTGAAGGCCATCCAGGGCTTCTCGACCTTTTTCATGACCTCGATGGTGGCCTCGGGGTTGGCGCACCAGTAGCCGGGGTTCTCGTTATACGGCCCCTTGATCTGCTCCGGTTTCGGGCCGCTCGGGTACTTGTGATGGTGGAAGGTCTTGATGTAGAAGTCGGCGGGGACCTTCAGCCGCTCGCATTCCTCGACGACCTTGAGGTTGTGGCAGCCGACGCCAGACATCACGCCGTGGTCCTTGGCGATCTCGACGCACTTGCCGATGAGTTCCGGTTTGCCAGCCTCGATAAATTGGTCCGACCGGACGCCCCATACGTAGATGGCCTCGCATCCGTTGTCGACGAGTTCGCGGACCTGCTTGGTGTATGCCTCCATGGATCCGGTGGCGTCGGCGGTCGGGCAGATGATCCACTGGATCTTGCCGCCGCCCTTGCGGTACTTATAGAGGATATTCATCGGACCGGGCGGGTTGTGCATCGAGACGGTATTGATGCCGTTCTGCTCGGCCAGGGCAAGCGTTTCGAGGATTTTCTCCTCGGTGTTATAGTGTGCGCACAGATTGTATACGTACCTCAGGTCGCGGCTGTGGGTGAAGTGCGTCAGGAGGTTCCCGCCCAAAAGGATGCGGCTGATCTGAAGTTTGCCGAGTTTGCCCAAGGGCAACGTTTGTGTCTTGCCGCCCGGGGCAGGTGCGGCAGGCGGCTTCTTCTCGTCTGCTGCGGCGGAGGCATTGCCTGCGGCCCCCAGCGCCATGGCGCCGCCCGCGGACGCCAGAAGCGACTCCTTCAGGAACCTTCGACGGTTAATCTCAGTGGACATGCAGATCCTCCTTTTGGCATCTTCGCACGGTTCGTGCTCGTAAGGTCGGAGTCCACCCGCTCGGCCAGTCGAGTCTTCGACCTGGGCTGAGACCCGCCGCACGCCGCCCGCGCCTGTGGTGCACATCATAATAGTAAACGGACCGAGGGTAAAGAAGTTTCTCCGATCATGTCGCTGGTGGATTGTAATGTCCGGTTCCGGGTGGATAGAAATGTCCGCTTTCCGGGGGGTGAGGAGAGCGGATGAACGGAGGCCGGATAGCGATTGATCGCTCGGGAGCGGGATCGGCTGAAGGTGACTGAGTCAAACAGGGCGTCCTTGCTCTTCGTGGCGACCTCGCGGATGATGGCAACGTGGAGGCGAGGCATGTCGAAGACTCGCCGTGGCGAGCCTCGCCCTGCGGCAGCGGCGGGTCTTACGGCCCTGTTGCTCAACATGTAGGGTGGGTGCTATGCACCCACCAACGCCGTGGCTTCCGCATGAAGATGGTGGGTGCATAGCACCCACCCTACATGAACTATATCTCTTCATGAGCCTATTTAGCCCCCCGTGAATACACGGGGGCGGCAGGGTGAGGGCGCGTGCGAACGTTCGGCCCCGGGTGTATTCACCCGGGGCCAAATAGCGCCTCAAGAATTTTCACGTCCGCCGCAGGCAGCGGATAACGCGAGATGTCCTCCGGCCGGACCCACCGCGCATCGTCGCAGCCGAGGAGTTTCACCTTCCCCGCCCCCGCGCGGCAGTGGTACACGCGCAGGGTCACCCGCAGGTGCGTGTAGGTGTGCGTCACGTCGATGAGGTGCTCGCCGACGGTGACGGGCAGTGCGCACTCTTCCAAGAGTTCGCGGCGGATGCACTTCTGGATGGACTCGCCGCGCCGGCGTTTGCCGCCGGGGAACTCCCACAGGCCTCCAAGCATGGCTCCCGCGCGGCGTTTGCAGAGCAGGATGCGGCCGCGACGCCAGATGATTCCCGCCCCGACCTCGATGTGCGGAACGGCCTTGCGCTTGGCGGGGAGGCGTTTTCGCTGTCGCAACATCTCGACATCCGTAAACATGATGGTGGCGGCGAAGTTCCTATCGCCTATCGGCCTGCTGTTTGCTGGAGCGCATCATCAAAGGCAGGAGCCCGCCGGCCCCAGTCGTACCGCTGCACGTGCTCGGCCAGTTCGTACGCGCGGTCCCACGGGCCTTTGCCGGCGAGCAACCGCGCCAGTTTCTGCCGCAATTCGCGCTCGTCGCCGTAGAAGAACGTTTTCTGCCACTGGGGCGGCACAATCTCGGGGTAACTCAGGCGCGCGGGCATCAGCGGGAAGCACCCCGCCGCAATCGCCTCGACGACCGGCAGCCCGAAGAACTCGTGGAACGCCGTCGAGACCACGATATCAGACCCGCGGACCAGTTCCTCGTACGTCTCGCGGCTGGGGACGTAGCCGAACCGCACCAGCCGGTCGGCCAGGCGCCGCCGGGCCTTCTCGAAGACGGCGGGCCTCTTGCGGGTCGCTTCGCCGACCACCGTCAGCCTGAACGGCACGCCTTCCTCGGCAAGGAAGAAGAGCACCTCGAAG
>JAPLMO010000112.1 GCA_026386995.1 Planctomycetota bacterium
TCGCGCTACTGGCCTCGCAAAAAGAACGATCATCCGCCCGGACCTCCGAAACTCCACAGCCTCTCACGGCACGAAACAGCTCGAATTGCCGCTATCAGAAATCAGTTCTCATCAGCACTTGGTTAACGGCGTTGCATGCCATCCACACTCACGGTCAAGGGAGCTGTTCCCTTATAGCCGTTGCGTTTCACCACATCGAAACTGACCGTATATTTGCCCTGGTCGAAAGTGATCGACTGCAAGATGCCGTTGCCGACGCCGCGAATAAAAGCACTGTGCCGTGTGCCATCCAGAGCAGGCGGGGCGAAGATGGGGCCTCCGGTGATAAGGTTGATGCCAACCTCATCGCCTTGTTTCGCTTGTTTGAAGCTCCACACGGCACCGCTTGGATTCTTCCCATAGGTATCGTCTTGTTCATCCAAGACATCGAAGGTCTCAAAGCTGGGGTTGGAGACGCCGACGGCCCCCAGAGTCGGAGTGACCGTCACGATGTAAGCCCTGGTGGTGCCGTCCGGCGCGGTGATGGTGTAGGTCTGCGGTTTGGTGAAGTCACGGGTGGAACCGGACGCCGGTTCGCCTTTGACCAGGGGCGAACCCGTTCGGTAGGTGGGCGCGAGTTTCGCCAGGTCCGTCGCCAGCGGAACTTTCACGCGAATCTCATTCCCAACAATAATGGCCGCAGGCATGCCCGGAAATACGAAGTCCAGGATTGTCGCGACGGGGCCCCCTTGCAGGGTGGCGACAATCACGGTGGGATTTTCACCAAAGGCAACGGGTGAAAATTCCGGAACGACAATGGTTTGGATGCCGGTGTCGGCCTTCGAAATCGTCAGCGGCTGCTTTTTCGGGTCCGCGAGGAAACAAGCGATCGCAATCTTCGTGGTCATCCCGGGCAACGTCAGTTTGCGATCGGCTGGCAATTTATCGACGCAGAGATAGAGCAGGTTGCTTTGGCTGGTCGCCCATCCCCAGGACGGACCGCGTCCCCCCATGGATAACAAATCGGACGCGTCAGCAACTGTGCCGCTTTCGCCGAGTCCACATAGGTGGCCAGATCGCGCATGGCGATGACCTTGTATTGGTTGTCCTTGAGATATTTGAGATACTCCTCGAAGATCACCGGATCGAGCCCGACCGTCGGATGTTCACCATCCGGCACGCCGTGCAATGTGAGAATAACAACCTGACCAGGAGTCGTCCGTTTGACGGCCTTGTAAAAGACGTCCTTGTCGCGCTGCCGGTCGCTGTCACTGATACTGAATGACGGCGCGTCGAGCGGGTTATCAACCGTCGGTTGATAGGGCCGGGTGTGTCCGCCCCTGGCAAATAAATACCCTTTCTCAGTCAACACGGCGAGGAACTTGTTGTTCACACTATAGAAGGGCCAGCAGAAGGTCGTGGGCTTGGCGATTTTGTTAGCCAGGCACGGCTCTTCGATCCCCATCAGACCCCCAAGGCAACCCTCCAGACCGGTGGCACTCAACTGCCCATGTCCCCGGGTGTGATTCCCGATTTCAAGGCCCATATCATCCAGACCTTTGATCTGCGCCCAGGTCATGTACCAGTCCTTTCGCGTTCCGAAACCAAACGCGTCAGAGACGAAAAACGTCCCGCCATATCCGTATTTTTTCAACAGCGGACCGACAACCGTCGCATGACTGCGGCAGGCATCGTCGAACGTGAGCACCACGAGCTTCTCCGGAATCGGCTTCAACAGGATCCCGTAAGGATCATTTGCCTTTCCCCCGTCTTTCGTTACGCTCTCTGCCCTGCATGGAAAGATTGTGGCCATGAGCACCGCACACATCAAAACTGGTAGTTTCTTCATAGTTCGTATCATTCCGTCCTCTGTCTTCTGATCTCACTTCACTCCGAAAACCGTAATGCGCCTGAGCAACAGTTCCCTGGGGGTCTCGTTTTTCGTTTCCACCCGGATGAATCTCGCCCGACGCCCCGGGGCATTGATGCCCGCATTAAAATGAGTCACAGGCACGAGCCAGGTGCTTTCCCATGTCTTGGCGCGCCAGATCTCCTCCCATTTTTGCCCGTCCTCGGAGATGGACAGGATGAGACCTTCGGTC
>JAPLMO010000036.1 GCA_026386995.1 Planctomycetota bacterium
AGGACGCATCGCTCCGCTCGGTGCTAGAGTACCTCTCTGAGGCCGCCGGCCTGGTCGTCGTCCAGGAGGTCTCCGTCGAGGGCCGCGTCACCGTCATGAGCCTGCAACCGCTGAGCGTGGACGAGGCCGTGTCGCTTCTGAACACCGTGCTGAAGGAAAAGGGGTACGCCGCAATCCGCACCGGCCGGACCCTGAAGATCGTGGCCCTGGACCAGGCGAAGAAATCGGCGCTTCCGGTGCGCTCGGGCAGCGATCCCGAGAAGATCGAACCCTCGGATCAACTGGTAACCCAGGTGATCCCGATCCGGACCGCCGACGCGGTCCAGTTGAAGCGCGATCTGGCCACGCTTATCCCGGCCTATGCGGACCTCAGTTCCAACGCCGCCACCAACACGCTGATCCTCACCGATACGCAGACTAACGTCCGCCGGTTCGTCGAGATCGTCCGCGCACTCGACACGCAGACGGCAACCGTGTCGGAAGTCAGGGTCTACCAGTTGAAGTACGCCAACGCGGCCAACGCCGCACGCCTCATCAACGACCTTTTCAAGGGGGACCAGCAGGGCCAGCCAGGCGGCGCCAGCCCGTTTAGCTCCATACGGCAATTCATGTTCGGAGGGGGCGGACCCCCCGGAGGGGGATTTGGCGGGCCGCGCGGCGAGTCCGGCGAATTCGGGCGGCGCGATGACCACGGCGACTCCGGGCGGCGCAGCGGAGAGTCGCAGGCCACCATCGGCGGCCGGCAGCAGCAACAGAAGGTGACCGCCTCCTCCGACGACCGCACCAACACACTTGTGGTCAGCGGCCCGCCGGAGTTGCTCAAGGTGATCGACGATATCGTCAAGCAACTCGACTCCAACCCCACCGAGGAACAGGCGGTCTTCATCTACTCGCTGAAAAACGCGAAGGCCGTGAACGTCGAGGGGGTGCTTAACAACCTCTTCGGCGGGTCGGGCGGCACGACCTCCGGCAGATCCTCGATGATGTCGCAGCAGAACACGACTAGCCCGTTCCGGTCGGGGTCGGGGTCGGGGTCGGGCAGCCGAGGCATCGGCAGTTCGCGGTCCGGCGGCATGGGCAGCATGGGCGGCATGGGTTCGGGAGGCATGGGTTCCAGCAGCTTCGGCTCCAGCAGTTCCCGCTCGGGCGGCTTCGGCTCGAGCGGGTTCGGCTCCGCCGCCTCCACCAGCCGATCAGGCTTCGCCCAAAGCCGAGGGACCACACGTCTGTCGCCTTCGACCCTGTCAGCGGCCTCGGACCTCGTGGGCCAGGTCTTCGTCGTGGCCGACGAAGACACCAACTCGCTCCTGGTGACGGCGGCCACCAAGAACTTCGATCGCATCAAGGAAATCCTGGCCGACCTCGACCGCCCCGTGCCGCAGGTGCTCATCAAGGTCCTCATCGCCGAGGTGTCGCATGAGAACACGCTCGACCTGGGCGTGGAATTCTCGATCCTGAACATGCGCGCCGCCGGCACGAAGGGAAGCAAGGGCGGAACCAATTTCACCAATTTCTCCGTGGTCGGGCAGACCGACGGGTTTGCCATCAGCGTGCTCGAGGACAACATCACGGCGGCGATCCATGCCCTGGCCACCGTGGGGAAACTCGACGTTCTCTCCCGCCCCTACATCCTCACCAGCGACAACCAGCAGGCCTCGATCATGGTCGGCAAGGAGGTGCCGTTCATCACCCGGTCGCAGTTGACCGATACCGGCCAGACGATCAACACCATCGAGTACGACGACATCGGCATCATCCTGACCGTCATGCCGCACATCAACCCCGACGGCCTGGTTATCATGGACATCTCCCAGGAAATCTCGGCGCTGACCGGCGAGACCGTTCCCATCTCGCAGACCGCCGCCACCGCGCTGGCTGCCGCGCAGACCGTCACCGCGCCGGTCTTTGCCCGGCGCGTCGCCCAGAGCCGCGTGGCCATCCGCGACGGCCATACGATCGTCATCGGCGGCCTGATGGAAGACCGCAACACCGACACGGTCCGCAAGGTGCCGATCCTGGGCGATATCCCGTGGCTGGGCGTCCTGTTCCGGCAAACGGTCAAGGACAAGACCAAGACGGAACTGCTGATCTTCCTCACGCCGCACGTCGCCAAGGTGCCCGACGACCTCAAAGGCATGTCCGCCAACGAACTGGAGAACAGCAAGGTGATCCGCGGCGCGGTGGAACCCGGCGCGTTCGACGACCACATGAAGGGGATGAATACGGGTGCGGCGCCCAAGACGCCCGAAGGAGAGAAGCGGCCGGCGCCTCCCGTCCGGGAAGGGATCGCGCCGCCTCCGGCAGGAGCACGAAGCGATGAGCCGCAACCTTGATCTGATCGGCCTGGCATGTTGCGTGGCGCTGGCGACGATCGCCGTGGGTTGCCAGGCGGCCGCCCCCACGACGCGAAAGACCGGCGTCGAGACCGACCCCTGCGCCGACCGCCTGCACGAGATCTCCGGGCACCTATTGCTCTATTATTCCACCAACGGAGTGCTGCCCGACGACCTGGCGGGCCTCAACGCCGCCACCGCAACGCCCCTGCCGCCGCTCGTCTGCCCGACTTCGGGCAAGCCTTACGTGTTTAGCCACGAGGGGCTGTCGGTCCAGGGCCGCCGGGGCCGACTTGTGCTGTACGATACCACACCCTGTCACTCAGGCAAACGCTGGGCGATCCTTGCCGAGGTCTTGGCCGAGAACCAACCGCTGTCCGCCCGCGTGATACTCGTGCCGGAGACACCCGTGTTCTCGGCCGGCAAGAAGTGAGAGCCCCTGACAAGTGCAAGAGCGATGTACTGGTCCTGCGAAATTGCGTTAGCCGTTCGTTAGGCTGTTTGAAAGGGCAAGATGCAGGTATTCCGTCGGATTTGGTGTTCCCGTGACGCGGCACGGCGCATCAGGAAGGTGACACGACGTTCTTTCGCAGCAAGATTTCATGGCGATGGCGCACCGCGACTGCGGCCGTGAACGACTGGGCTGGCGCGTGAGTTGTCAGACCACGCGCCGCAGCGTGACGACGGGCAAGTGCCTGCGTCCGGCCTCGAACGTGACGGTGAGTTCGATTCGCGCACCGGGCTGGCCCATGATGAGCACTTGCGGCTTGGCGCAGGGCGACCCGCGTGGCCAGTGGGCTCGCGGCTCGAATCGCGGCGCTCGGTTGGCAGGCCGAAGTCCGAAGTACCTTTCATTCGGCGTGGCGTCGCGGAGGGCCGTGTGAGGGCGATACTCGTTGTACCAGCCGACATAGAGCGAGAGCTCTTGCAGGAACGCTCCTTGACGAAGTGGGATCAATAGCCTTCGCATGCCTTCCTCTTTCATCGACCTGATGAACCGCTCGATGACGGCGATGGCCGCCGGTGCGAGGGTATCTGGGCCATGCGTGCGTCCTTGACACGGAGTTCCTCACGCAGGAGGGCAATCTCGGCCCGCGCCTGCTGGAGTTGTGCCGCCAGACGGGTGCGTGTGTCAAGGCTTCCGGCGGCCCACGCCCAGGTGTGGACACAGGCGAGCCGCGCCAGGGAGACGACGTGGAGCATGGCGGACTTGACGTGGCGGCTCCAGTGATTGGGTAGGAACAGGTTCAGACAACCGTGGTTCTCGGGCAAATCAGCCTCCGAAAGAAGTTGTGAGCAGACGCCTCGGAGGCTACCATAAGTGCCGGTGAATAAACGGTTTATGACGCCAGGCGAAGGGCACGAAAATCGGTGGCCCAGTACAGAAGCCGGAGAAAAAGAAAATCCGCCAGAGGTCGCGCCCATAGCACCGGCATAGCACCGACCGTTTTGGCCCACCTGACCGGCGCAGAGAGAAGGCCCGTAAACGCCAATGGTTACGGGCCTTAAATGCTGGTGCGCCACCAAGGACTCGAACCTTGGACCCGCTGATTAAGAGTCCGTTCCGGGGGGATACCCACTGATAGACGCCGTTAGATTTTCTTGGATTTCCCTTGACAATCTGCCGCCTTGTGTTATCCTGTCCTATATGGTGCTACACGAAAATTGACGCCGCGTGTAGCACCGGTGTAGCACCGGCGGACCCACTGGACCAACTGAAACTGTCAGTAGGTATGGAGCACCGGATGTAGCACCGGGAAAAAGTGTAGCACCGGAAAAGGGAGAACGGCATGGAAACGAAACCGAAGAAAGCGAAACCGGAAAAACTGGTGTTCACCAAACGCCGCCTGGACGATCTGCCTTTGCCGATCAAGGGCCGCCGGTACGTGAACGATCTTACGGTGTCGGGTCTGGCCCTCGCGGTTATGGCAACGGGTACAAAGGTCTTTTACCTGTACCGGCGGTGTGCCGCTGGCCCAGTGCGTTACCGTATCGGCAGATACCCCGATGTGTCGATTGAACAGGCACGGCGCGAGGCCCAAAAAATCACGGGCAAAATGGCAGGGGGAATCAATCCCTTGGACGCCAAGCGCGCCGTCCGTGGCGAGTTGACCTTCGGCGTCGTGTTCACCGACTACCTGGAGCGCCACAGCAAGCCCTACAAAAAATCGTGGAAGCACGACCAAAACCAGTATAACCGCTACCTGAAAACGCTGGCGGGCCGGAAAGTGTCGGCTCTTACGCAAGCCGATGTTCAACGGCTCCATGCCCATATCGGCCAAGAGCACGGTCATTACGCTGCCAACAGGGCGCTGGCGTTGGTGTCCACGATCTTCAACCGCTGCGCCAAGAACGTGCCGAACCCGGCGCGCGGCGTCAAGCGGTTCAAGGAACTGTCGCGCGACCGATTCCTTGACCGTGAGGAACTGGCCCGATTCTTCACGGCGCTTCAGGACGAACCCTCGGTTGCCTGGCAGGACTTCTTCCTCGTGGCGCTCTTGACCGGAGCGCGGCGGGCCAACGTCCTTAGCATGCGCTGGGACGACCTCAGCCTTGACCGTGGCCTGTGGCGGATTCCGGCCGCCGACGCCAAGGGCGGCGAACTTCTGATCTGTGTGCTCGCGCCCCCCGTGGTTGAAATCCTGCGCCGTCGCCAAGGTGAAGATGGCGAGAGTCCCTTCGTGTTTCCCGGTGTCGGCCAGGTGGGCCACCTGACCGAGCCGAAAAAAGCGTGGCATAGCATCCTCAAGCGCGCGGGCCTCGTGGACGCTGACGGCAAGAACACCGTGCGGATTCACGATTTGAGGCGAACCCTTGGCAGTTGGCAGGCCGCAGCGGGAGCGAGCCTGAGCATCATCGGCAAAAGTCTTGGGCATAAGAACGTCGCCACAACCGCGATCTATGCCCGCTTGGACCTGCACTCCGTACAGGCGAGCGTGAATACCGCCGTCACTGCAATCATGGACGCCGGAAACGGCAAACCGAAGATGCTACCCGCCCCGAAGAAGGGCAAGGCCACGGTGACAAGAGGCACAAAATGAAACGCAAAGCCAAGACTACCCCGACCCAAGACCCCCGACCCGTACCCCGTTCCAAGTATCCCGACCGGGATTTGAGCAAGGCGCTTTGGAAGGCTGTCAGGGTGTCAGAGGTCGATCCTGTCGCCGCCCGGATTGTGTGGCAGGAGGCTTATGATCTGGTGCAACGTCGAGGGTGTTGCCTCGGCAAGAGCGCCAACAGTAGTATCGCGGCCGCGGTGCATCGCCTCGGCCCTGATGCATGGGATCGCCAAGGCGCCATCGAACTCGCCTACATAATTCTTACTGGGGCCTTGTCGTCGAGGGGGGGCATGATGGCCCTCACCCCTCGGAATAACCTTGCCAAGTGTGCCTACTTCTTTTCCGCCAGCCGCCGCCGATCAAGCGTTCAAGACAACCGGGCCGCAGCGGCGGCGGCGTTTATCCGGGAGCGATTTGACCGCACAGGCAAGCCGGTATCGGCGAGCGTCATAGCCAAACACCTGGGCGTAAGCCGCCATACCGTCATAACGTACATCTACCCGCTACTGCACCAAGACACCGGCCTCACTTGTACGGGGCGAGGACCGGGGGGAGGCTGGAAACCCCGCGCCTGACAATGCCCGCCTAATGGTCACACACACTCCGTGTGACCAATGACCATTATATTCATTTCTGTAGATATTCCTCTTGCGTCCTTCGTGCCTGCCCCTATAATGCCTGTGGATGATGGGACATTACGGAGGCGGACCGATGACAAAGAGCGAACTTCTGACCCGCGCGGAGGCAGCCGAGTATCTGGGACTGGCCGCGCAAACGCTTGCCGTGTGGGCGAGCACGCAGCGCTACGCATTGCGATACGTCAAGGTTGGCCGAAACGTCCGCTACCGCAAAGCGGACCTCGACCGCTTCCTTGAAGCGCGCACCGTGGGCGCGGTTGCCGGTTCTGAGTGAAAGGACTGGCCATGAGCACCGCAACCGCTGAAAACCGCTTGGCTTGTGCCCTGGATGCTGCCGCGCGTGGCTTGCGCGTCTTGCCACTAGAGGTCAAGCGGCCACTGACGACTCACGGCCTCAAGGACGCCTCAAAGGACCCCGCCACACTCAAGGCTTGGTGGGCGAAGTGGCCGGACGCCAATATCGGAATCGCAACAGGACCGGGAAGCGGCCTGTTTGCTGTGGACGTTGACAGTCTGCACGGCGGCGACGTTTCGTTTGACGATCTTGAGGCCAAGCACGGCAAGTTGCCGGATACCGTCGTGGTTTTGACTGGGAACGGCAGACACTATTACCTCAAGTATCCAGCTGACGGCAGAACGATCCGCAACAGCGCCGGCAAACTCGGCGCGGGCTTGGACATTCGGGGCGATGGCGGTTATGTCGTTGGCGCAGGAAGTATACATATCTCCGGCCGCCTGTACCAGTACGAAGCATCGAGCGACATCGGAGAAGTCGAAATAGCAGCGGCCCCGGAGTGGCTCCTGGCGCTGCTCTGCAACGGCACGGGAAAACCGGCGGCCCCCGTGGGCGACCGTATCGCAGAGGGCGCGCGAAACGACACGCTGGCGTCCCTGGCAGGCACGATGCGACGGCGCGGCATGGCTGAGGGAGCAATTTTGGCGGCACTCCAAGCGGAAAACCGGACCCGTTGCACCCCCCCCTTGCCGGATTCGGAGTTGGCGAACATCGCGCGAAGCATCGGATGCTACGCCCCGGCTACTGCGTTGGTGGATGCACCAACTACCGACCTGGGCAACGCGCAACGCCTCGCCTATCGGGCTGCCGGGAAGGCGCTCTACTGCGGTCAGCGCGCCAAGTTTTTGATATGGAAACACGACCGTTGGGCGTTTGACGAGGCGCTGGACATTCTGACCCTCGCCAAGAAAACCGCCCTGAGAATCTTCGACGAGGCCAAGGCTGCCGCTGACCCGGACCGGCAGAACGCACTGGCCAAGTGGGCCGTCAAGAGTCAATCTCGGTATGCCTTGGCCTCTATGGTGGACTTGGCGCGCCCGGACTTGGCCGTTAACGTCGAGGACCTGGACGCCGACCCGTTCGCGTTCAACGTACTCAATGGCACGATTGATCTCAAGAGGACCGGCGAACTACGCCCGCACTCCCCGGATGATCTGCTGACGAAACTGGCGCCCGTCCACTATGACGCGGCGGCGACGTGCCCGCTGTTCGACACGTTCCTTCACCGGATCATGGCCGGCAACGCCGCCTTGATCGGCTACCTTCAGCGACGCGCGGGCATGTGCCTGACCGCCGACATTTCGGAGCAGAGTTTATGGGTAGATCACGGCGTGGGCGCGAACGGCAAGAACACCTTGCTTGACACGCTGACCGGCCTGATGGGCGATTACGCCTGCGAGGCCCCGCCGGACCTGCTCCTGATGCGGAACTCCCCGGAGCATCCTACCGAAACTGCGGACCTGTGCGGCCGTCGCCTGGTCGTCTGCTCTGAAACAGACGAAGGCCGCCGCCTGCGGGTCCAACTGGTCAAGCGGCTGACCGGAAACGCTCGCCTGAAAGCCCGGTTCATGCGCGGAGACTACTTTGAGTTCCCTCGCACTCACAAGATGATTCTGGTCACAAACAACCGACCCGTCATCAAGGAAACGACTTTGGCGATCTGGCGACGGATCAAACTTGTGCCTTTTTCGGTCGTGATCCCGATGGTGGAATGGGACCGACACCTGACCGAAAAACTGGTGGCAGAACGACCGGGAATCTTGAACTGGGCGATCAAGGGCTGTCTGGACTGGCAACGCGACGGAATGAATGAGCCTGCTGAGGTACTCACCGCGACCGCCGCTTATCAGGCTGAGCAAGACCCCCTCGCGGAGTTCTTCGATTCCTGCTGCATCTTCGCCCCCCATGTCGAGGCCCCCCGCGCGGACCTGTTCAACGGTTACGCCGCCTGGGCCGAACGCGCCAAGGATCACCGACCTCTTGACCGGACGACCTTCTTTGAGCGTGTCCGCAACCGGACGGGAGTGGACGAATCGCAACGCCGGGTGGACGGCAAAATGACGCGGCTTTTTACGGGTATCGGACTGGCAAACGTGGAACTTTTTCAGCCATGAAACGTGACGCTGTACCAGCATGTAGCAGGCTTTCCAGGTTAGCGCCTAGGGAATGCGAACAATACAAACTAACTAGGAAGCCCTGCTACAGTCTGCTACACCTGGCACAAACCGACGATCAACCGTTGCACCGAAACGGCTGAGTATGGGGCAGGATAGGGGCGACCTAAACGCTTGAGCAAGACAAGGTTACGAACATGGAACACAACGGCAAGAGGACTGACGGCATGGCGCAGGTGGGGCTTGCACCGACGGGGCGCGGCCTTCTGGACGGCGCGGCATGGCCTCAGTGTCAAGCGGGGCCGCTGCCGGGCTTCCTGGGGCTTCCTGTGAA
>JAPLMO010000371.1 GCA_026386995.1 Planctomycetota bacterium
GCCAGCGCTTGTCCTGAACGGCCATGACGCGGTCGCCCGGCTTGACGCCGGCCTCGGCCGCGGGCGATCCAGCCTCGCCCGCGCCGATCTCCGTCGGGGGTTCCATGCCATACTCGTAGGTCTTGAGGTCGGCGGGCGCCACGCGGAGTTCCTGCCGCTTGCCGCCGCGCTCTACCGACAGGGTGATCGGCCCGGCCGGGGCGTCGGCGAGCGCCTTGGCGAGGTCGCGCCAGGCGATAACTTCCTTGCCGTTGACGGCGAGGATACGGTCCCCGACCTCAACGCCCGCCTGGTGCAGGAGCGAATCGGGGCGCATCGCGATGACGGTTGTCGATCGCTCCATCTCGATTCCCAGCATCGGAAACAGCGACTCGGGCGGCCGGAAAGAAGCGATGGTCAGCGTCAGGGGCTTGGGGGGCTCGGACCCGGCCCCGGGCCGCTCGATTCCGACTTCAAAGGACGTGCCGGCATCGTTCAGGCCCACCGTGTAGAGAAGGTCCTCGAAGGATTCCACGCGGTGACCGTTGATGGTGGCTAGGCGGTCGCCGGGCAGGATTCCGGCCTTCTCGGCCGGCATGCCCGGCACAACGCCGCCCGCTACCGGCACAATCGCCTCGATGCCGACGATGGGCGCCAGGGCGAAGAACACGAGCGCCAAGAGGGCGTTCATCACGACGCCGGCCGAGAAAACGACGATCCGCTGCCAGGCGGGCCGACGCCACAGGCCGCGCGGGTCGTCGGCTTCCTCGGCGTCGGGATGTTCGCCAACGAGATCGACGAAGCCGCCGATGGGAACCCACCGCAGGGAATACTCCGTCTCGCCGCGCACCCACTTGACGATGATCGGCCCCATGCCGAGGGCGAAGCGGCGGACCCGAACGCCGAACCACTTTGCCGTCATGAAGTGGCCCAGTTCGTGCACGAAAATGATCAGCCCGAGGGCGATCACAATCTCCAGCACATACGGGGCTACCGCGAGGGCGTTTTGGACGTAGGTAAAGACTGTCTGCACCGTTTTGCTTCCTCTCTGGCCCATGCATCGGCCACCAGGATTTCATCGAGCGTAGGCTGCGCCACCCACTTGTGGGCATCCAGGACGCGCCGCACGAGCGGCACCATGTCGGTAAACCGTATCTGCCCGTCCAGGAACGCGGCGACGGCCGCCTCGTCGGCGCCCGAGAGGGCGGCCCCGAGCGAGCCCCCGCGGCGGACCACCTCGAAGCCCAGTTCCAGGGCCGGGAACTTCCGCAAGTCGGGCTCCTCGAAATGCAGGCGCCCGAGCATCGCCAGGTCCAGCCGCGGCCACGGCGCGGGACGCCGCTCCGGGTACGTCAGCGCGTACTGGATGGGCGTCCGCATGTTCGGCGGGCCCAACTGCGCGATGCACGAGCCGTCGACGAACTCGACCAGCGAGTGGACCGTCGATTCCCGGTGGATGATCACGTGAATCTGGTCGGCCGACAGCCCAAACAGGTGATGGGCCTCGATCACCTCCAGCGACTTGTTCATCAGCGTGGCCGAATCGATCGTGATCTTCGGGCCCATGGACCACGTTGGATGATTCAGGGCGCCCTGCGGCGTGACGGACGCGAGGTCCTCGGCGGGCCGGCTGTAGAACGGGCCGCCGCTGGCGGTCAGCAGGACCCGGCGCACCTCGCTGCGTTTGCCGCCCGCAAGCGACTGAAAGATCGCCGAGTGCTCGCTGTCGACCGGGATGACTTCCGCCCCGCTTCTTGCGGCCTCGCCCATGACGAGGTCGCCGGCCATGACGAGGGCTTCCTTGTTGGCCAGGGCCAGGCGTTTGCCGGCCCGGACGGCGGCCAGCGCGGCCGGCAGCCCCGCCCCGCCGACGACTGCCGAAAGAACGATGTCGACGTCGTCGCGGCAGGCCAGGGCCTCGAGGCCCGCCGGGCCGATCAGGACCTCGGGGGCGACGCCCTCGGGCAGGGCCTTGCGCAGTTCCCCGGCGGTCCGCTCGTCGAAGACGGCCACCGTCCGGGCGCCCGTCTCGGCCGCCTGGCGAGCCAGAAGCGCAGCCTGTTTGCCCGCCGCCAGGGCGACGATGCGAAAAGGCTCTCCGAGCGACGCAACGACTTCCAGCGTCATTCGGCCGATAGACCCTGTAGACCCGAGGACGGCAATGTTCGGCACGTCATCGCTCCGCGTTCGGCGCCGGCCGCGCACTTTTCGAGCATGCCCGGTCGCCGGAACGCATGAGTTTACGGCCGGAGGCCCCGCATTTCAATCCTGAACGCCCGGGAAAAAAGCCTGGCCGTGGCAGGCCGACCGGCTGTAAGGTATGATGGCAGTGAGGAGGAACGCCCATGAGGGTCGTACACAGCGTCGCTCGCGTCACCGGGTGGGCGCTTTTGCTGACTGCCCTGGGGCTAGTGGCTGGAGGTTGCGGGCCGGAATACGTTTACTTCCGGCCCGCGCAGAATCCGGAGGGGGCCTCGCCCGGCTGGGTGGCGCAGGGTAAGTACAACCTGCCTCCCGGCACGCAGTCCGTCGAAGCCGAGATCAGCGTTCGCGGGGTGATAGAGAAGCAGAAGAACGCCGAGCCGCGGCTGCTGCTGGAGGTCCGCTTCACGGCGCGCAATCGCGGCCCATCACCCTGGACGCTCGACCCAGCCACGGTGAAGGTCATTGACGATGAGGGACGCGCAACGGTCGGTGCGCGGGCCTACCTGAACAAAGAGTCGGCCGGAACGATTACGGTTGGCGGAGGCAATCGCGTGGCGTTCCTGCTCGTGTTCGTCATGCCTCCCAACATGCGCTTCGAGTCGATCGGGTCTCTGAAGGTGATCTGGCCTTACCGGCACGCCGACAAACCCTACGAGGTCGCCACGAAGTTCGTCCGCATCGAGGATGTCGCCTACTACTATCCGGACTACTATTATGGCTACCCGTATTACCCGCCCTCCTATGGGCCTTACCCGTATCCGCCGTTCGGCCCGTACTATTACGACCAGTGGTACTATGATCCGTGGTACGGCCCGTATTACGGTTACCGAGGATACCGGGGCTACGGGCGTCATCGTTATTAGTACTACAGCGCCACTTGGCGCAAATTTCGCGCGGCGGGTCTCCCGACCCGCCGCGCTAACCGCGTTCTGGTGGCCCACAGGCCCTTTTCTTGCGCGGTGGGTCGGGAGACCCACCGCGCAAATCCCGAAGTGGCGCTGTAGTATTAGGCCGCATGCGGCAGGAAGGCTGAGAAACAATGCCGGCCGCCTCTTCTGGAGGCGGCCGGATGTTTTTGCTTATCGCGTTTTCGGTAGCGGCGGTTACACCTGGCCCTCGGCGGGCTTGGGCGTCTCGGCGTTTGGCGTCTCGGGAGCGGGCGTTTCCGGCTTCGGGGCCTCGGTCGCAGGGGCCTCGGCTGCCGGCGGTTCGGCTGCCTTGGGCTTGCCGACGCGCTGACGTTCGGTGCTGACGGGGGGCCCCTTCTTCGGGCCGCGTCCGCCGCGCCCTCCGCCGCCCGGCCTGCCGCCGCCACCAGGGCTGCCGCCCGGCCTGCCGCCGCCACCGGGGCTGCCGCCCGGCCTGCCGCCGAATCCCTTGGCGGCGCCTTCGCCTTTGGCCCCGATGCTCTCAAGCGTCTTCGGGGCGGCCTTGCCTTTGACGCTCGTCGTATGGAGCGTCATGGCGATGGGCGGCTTGCGCTTCGGCTTGGCGGCCGGCGCGGCTTCCTTTCTGGCGGCGCCCTTGGCGGCTTCTTCGGCCTTCGTGACCACCTCCTGGGCGTTCCAGGCGTACTTCTTCTGGAATCGCTCGACACGGCCGGCCGTGTCGATGAACTTCTGCTGCCCGGTGAAGAACGGGTGGCAGTTGGAGCAAACTTCAACCGCCAGCGTGGCGACGGTGGACCGCGTCGTCCACGCGCTGCCACAACCGCAGGTGACCTTGCACTCGACGTATTTCGGATGAATGTCCTTCTTCATGGCTCAACCTTCCTTATGCCCGACTCGCCAATTCGGAAAAGGTTAGCATTATACGACTTACGAAACAGAATGCAAGGGGCCAGGGGGCCGGAAGCCCGGCCTACTTCGGCTTCTTCGGCAGGCTCTGGATAATCTGGTCGGCCAGGCCGTACGCGACGGTCTCCTCGGCGCTCATGAATCGGTCGCGGTCGACGTCTTCCTCAATCTTCGCCAGCGGCTGACCGGTGTGCTTCGCGAGGATCTCGTTCAGCCGGCTCCGCATGCGGAGGATCTCCTCGGCCTGAATGTTGATGTCGGTCGCCGTGCCGCGCGCTCCGCCCAGAGGCTGATGGATCATGATGCGGCTGTTGGGCAGGACATAGCGTTTGCCCTTCGTGCCGGCTGCCAGGAGGATCGCGCCCATGCTGGCGGCCTGTCCGAGGCAGTAGGTGGCCACGCTGCAACCGACGAATTGCATGGTGTCGTAGATGGCCATGCCGGAGGTGATAACACCGCCGGGGGAGTTAATGTAGATGGAGATTTCGGCGTCGGCGTTCTCGTTCTGGAGGAACAGGAGTTGGGCGATGATGAGGTTGCCCATGTCATCTTCGATCTCGCCGCCGATGAAGATGACGCGGTCCTTCAGGAGCCGCGAGTAGATGTCGTAAGCCCGCTCGCCGCGGCCCGTAGATTCGATCACCATCGGAACCAGTTGGTTGTGCGTACGCACGGCGGACGCCCCTTTTCTATTTCGTCACTTCCGCGGAATGTTCGAGGACCTCGTCCACGAGGCCGTAGTCCTTGGCCTCCTGGGCGGAGAAATAACGGTCGCGTTCGGTTTCGGTCCGGATCTTCGCAGGGTCCTGACCGGTGTGATGCGAGAGGATCTTGATCAGCGTTTCCTTGTCGCGGAGGACTTCCTTGGCGGCGATGGCGATGTCGGACGCCTGGCCGCCCACCTCGCCCGCCGGCTGATGGAGCATGACCTTGGCATGCGGCAGGGCGTAGCGTTTGCCCTTCGCGCCGCCCGCCAGGAGCAGGGCCGCGCCGCTGGCCACCAGGCCGATGGCGTAGGTCGCCACGGGAGAATCCAGGAACTGCATCGTGTCGTAAATGGCCAGGGTGCTGGAGACGTAGCCGCCGGGGGAGTTGATGTAGAGGCTGATTTCCTGGCTCCGCTTCTCGCTCTGGAGGTACAGCAACTTCATGACGACGCTATTGGCGCTGACGTCGTCGATGACGCTCTCCAGGAAGACAATGCGGTTCTCCAGCAGCAGATCCGACAACGTCAGGAACCGCTGCTGCTGGTACTGATGCGCCATCGCCAGGTCAAAGGGGCGAGCCACGCGCTGCGTTCCTGCGCCCGACTGCGGAGGGTTGTCCATTGCCGCCGATTCCTTTCGCGTTCCTCGATTCAAAACTCTACGCCGCCGCCGGCGCACAAACCGGGTGCCACGGCTGCGCTGTTTGCAGCCGTGCTTCCTCACTCACGACCATGGCTGCAAACAGCACAGCCGTGGCACCCACAGATTCAATCGTGACAGCCTGCGAGGGCCGTCGCTCAGGTTGACTCGACCTCGCCCTCGGGGTTCGCCTTCTTCTCGCCGCCCTTGGCGGCTTCGGGCTTGGCCTCGGCCGCAGGCGCCGGCGTGGTGATCTTCGCCTTCTCCAGGAGGAACCGGGTGACCTTGTCGTCGCGGATCTGGCCGCGGAGGTTGGCCAGGGTGCCCTCGGCCTCCATCTCTTCGCGCAGACGGTCGTCGCGGCGGCCCTGCTGGACGGCCATGAAGCGGACGCGCGCGTCGACCTCGGCGTCGGTCGCCTCGACCTTCTCCTTCTTGCCGATGGCGTCGAGGATGAACATCAGTTTCAGTTCGCGGCCCGCGCGCTCGGTGCTCACGCCGCGGATTTCCTCGAGGCGCTTCTCGATCTCCTCGACCGGCACCCCGCGATACTGGAGGCCCGTGACGGTCCGCTGCAACAGGCTACTGGCGTGGCGCTTGGCCAGTCCCTCGGGCAGGTCAATCTTGACCTGCTCCAGCAGCCAGCCCTGGACGGCGTCTTCCTGTCGCTCGCGGTAGATCTGGTCGCTGCGGCCCTCGAGTTCGCGCCGCAGGCTCCGCTTCAGGGCGTCAAGGTTCTCGTGGTCGGTCGCCTTCAGGATCGCCGCGTCGTCGGGCAGCGCGATGCGTTCGATGCGATTGACCTTGACGCGGACCTCGGCCTCCTTGCCGCGGAGGTCTTCCTTCTCGGCCGTCTCGTCGATGGTGATCTTGGTGGAGCGGGTCTCGCCGGCCTTGGCGCCCGCCAGGAGTTCGCCGAACTTCTCAAGGCGAATGCCCTCGATGGCGATGGCCGCCACCGGCACGCGGGCGCCTTGGCGGTCGAGAACCATGAGGTCGCCGACATGGACGACCACGTCGCCGGTGACAATATCGTTCTCTTTGGCCTCGCCGTCGGCGGGGACTTCCTCCAGGCGGCCGTGCGACTCGCGCAGGCGCTCCAGCGCCTGGGCCACGTCGGCATCGCCGACGGCCGGCTGCTCGATGGCAACCGGGATGCCGATGTAATCGGGCACCTCGAACTCGGGCCGGACCTCCAGGTCGATGGAGAACACCAGGGGCCCGTCCTCGGGCATTTTGATTTTCTCGGGGTCCAGGTCGGGCTCGCCCAGGACGTCGAGTTTCTGCTCTTCGAGGGCCTTGGTAAGCGAGTCGGAGATGAGTTTGATGCGGGTCTCTTCTTCGACGGCCTCGTGGAACCTCTTCTCGACCAGCCGCCGCGGGGCGCGCCCGGGCCGGAAGCCCGGCACCTGGGCCTCGCGCTCCAGTTCAGCGTACCGCTCTTCCATCTTCGCCTTGATCTCCTCGCGTGAGAGAGTGATGGTGAGCCTCTTCTTGCACGCGGCCAGGGTATCGACCTTCACGTCCATTGCCGACGGCTCCTATCTAGAGTGCAATCGCTCCGACACTGTACCAGTCTAACGCGCGGGGGGCCTGTCGCCGGGATAAAAAATGCGGCCTCGCTTCGACCGTCAACGACGGTCTTGTGCCGAGCCGCTCAGGCGACAAAAGAAGTGGAGCGGGCGATGGGACTTGAACCCACGACATTCACGTTGGCAACGTGACGCTCTACCACTGAGCTACGCCCGCTCGCAGCCTTGAAAGGGTCGTCGGGACCACCCTTCTCGGGCCCACCGAGCAACCAGTGCCCATAGTATAAGCACGATGCGGCGGGATGCAACCCCTTTTTCGGCCTGATTGATGCCTCCGCGCCCCTGCGGCTTGCATGCCCCCCGGCCAACGGCTAGAATCAAACCGCAATAAAGGCGGTCGGCGACCGTCAAGGAGCAACCATGCTCGGCCTCTTGGATTTTCTGCGGCGGAAAACCCGCAAACTCACGCCCAGGCGCCGGACCGGCGACGCCGCCGAACAGGCCGCCGAGCGGTTCCTGCGGAAGCACGGCTTTCGTATCGTCGCCCGCAACGTAACGTATCCGCGGGGCGAGGTGGACCTGGTGGCCGTCGAAAAACGCTCCGGCGCCCTCTGCTTCGTCGAGGTCCGCAGCCGCACCGTGGCCGAAGGCAAGGACCCGCAGGTCTCGCCCGAGGAGACCGTGACCCCCGCGAAAAGGCGGCGGATCATCCTGGCGGCCACAAGGTTCATCCGCGAGCGCCGCGCGGCCGAGCGGGTGATCCGCTTCGACGTCATCGCGGTGCGGTTCGCCGGCGAGGACCGAAAGCGGCCCGACATTCGCCACTATCCCGGCGCGTTTGACGCGCGCGGCCGCGTGCTATGAGGCGGGCCTGGGGTCAGGAGCCCTATCCGTAAGGCTCCTGACCCCTTGCCCGGCGCGCGGAGGCAGTTACCTTGAACTTTGAACCTTGAACTTTGAACTGAGACTATGCCAGAACCCGCCGTAGACAGTCACGCTCACATCCACTTCGACCGCCTGGCGGATGACATGCTGGGCGTTCTGGCGCGCGCCCGGGCCGCCGGCATCGAGGCGATCGTCAACGTCGGCACCAGCCCGGCCGAAAACGGCCGCGTCGTCGAACTCGCGCATCGCGAGAAGATGCTCTACGCCGCCATCGGGTTCCACCCGCACGTCGCCGCCGACGTGAAGGCCGTCGACTGGCCGCTGCTGGAAGAACTCGCGCGGCGGCCGAAGGTCGTGGCCCTCGGCGAATTCGGGCTCGATTATCACTACAAGAACTCGGCGCCGGCGGTCCAGATGCAGGTCCTCGCCCAGGGCTTGCGCCTGGCGCAGGCGATGGGCCTGCCGATCATCATTCACTCGCGCGAGGCCGATAGCGACCTCCTGACAACCCTCGACGCCGTCGGCGGCGCCAAGATGCCGCGCGGCGTACTCCACTGCTTCACCGGCGGCCCGGAGTTCGCCCGCGACGTGCTCGCCCGTGGCTTCTACATCTCGTTCTCGGGCATCGTGACCTTCCGGAACGCCCCGGAGGTGCGCGAGGCCGCCAAGGCCACGCCTCTGGAACGCGTCCTCGTCGAGACCGATTCGCCCTACTGCGCCCCGGTGCCCCTGAGGGGCAAAATCAACGAGCCGGCCAACGTCGTCCACGTCATCCGGTTCCTCGCGGACCTGTACGGGCTTACGGAGAACGACGTGCGGCGGATCACAGCCCGAAACGCCGCTCACCTGTTCGGCCTGCCCTTGGCCGGCGGCGGGCCGTGCCTCGTCTATCCCATACGCCGCAGCCTCTACGTTAACGTGACCAACGAGTGCTCGAACCGGTGCACGTTCTGCCCGCGCTCCACCGGCGAACTGGTGGTCAAAGGCCACGACCTGAAGTTGCCGCGCGAGCCCACCGCCGGCGAGATCGTCCAGGCGCTGGAGCAGGCTGGCGCCCATAACTACGTGGAGGTGGTCTTCTGCGGGTTCGGCGAACCGACCCTGCGGATGGACGTGCTGAAGGCGGTCGCGCGGGAGGTCAAGTCGCGCTGGCACTTGGGCACCCGCCTCAACACCAACGGCCAGGGCTCGGCGATCAACGGCCGCGACGTCATCGAGGAACTCGCCGGCCTCGTCGACGCCGTCAGCGTCAGCCTCGACGCCCCCGACGCCGCCACGTATGATAAGTTGTGCCGCCCGACGATCCCGAACGCCTTCGAGGCGGTCTGCGAGTTTCTGCGCCGCGCCAAGGGCCGCATCCCGACCGTTCGCGCCACGGCCGTCGCCGTCCCCGGCCTCGACCTGGAGGCCGTGCGCCGGCTGGCGGAACAAGACCTGGGCGTGGCATTCGAGGTGCGGGCCTTTAACGTGGTAGGCTGATGACTACTTTTACGCGCCGTAGCGCGGGGCCTTGTGCCCCGCGCAGGACCGCGCGGGGGATAAACCCCCGCGCTACAATCTGAGAAAGGCCCCTGACTTGGCCATCAGCGACGCCGAACGAGAAGAACGCCAGCGCTTCGAGGAACTCGTCGACGAAGCGCTCGAACATCTGCCCGGCCAGTTTGCCGCGCGACTGGAGAACGTCGACGTCGTCGCCGAGGGGCGGCCGTCGCGCCGGCTGCTGCGCGACATGGGCATCCCTCGCGGAGGCACGCTCTTCGGCCTCTACCAGGGCATCCCCCAGACCGAGCGCACGACCGCCTACGGGGCGGTTCTGCCGGACCGCATCGTTATCTACCGCGAGCCGATCCTGGATGAGGCCGATGCCGTCTGCCCCAAGGACGGCGACTTCGAGGAGACCGTACGGCAGGTCGTCCGCCGCACGGTCCTCCACGAGATCGGCCACCATTTCGGGCTGAGCGACGAGGACCTTGAGAGGCTGGATTACGCATAATGCCGATCACCACGGCACATCCCGAGGGCACAATCCTGGCCCTGAAGGTGGTTCCCGGGGCCTCACGCGAGCGGGTCGTCGGTCCTCTGGGGGAACGGTTGAAGGTGGCCGTCCAGAAACCCCCCGAAAAAGGGGCTGCCAACAAGGCCGTTTGCATCTTGGTGGCCAAGGCGCTGGGCCTGAGGCCGGCCGACGTCCAGGTCCTCCGCGGGGAAACCCGCCCGGAAAAAGACCTCCTGGTCCGCGGTCTGGGACCCGGCGAGGTCGCCGGGCGGCTGGGGCTGCCGGCCACCTGATGCTGGCAAGTCGCTTTCCGGCGGTTTTCCGCACTGCTCGCGGCGTCCTCTTCGGGGCCGCCAGATGCGCTCCTGAAGCGACAAATCCGGTTAACCGGAGCCTCTCACGTGTTAAGATGGGCAATCTTTACGGTCTGTGCAGCCCCGCCGGAAGAAAAAACCATGCAATTCCCGTTCCCCGATTTGACTGCATGGGATTTATGGTGTATATTCACTTGGCTGTAAAGGGGTTGTGCTAGGGGAGTTACGACAACGGGGGTTGTCGCAACAGACTGGTGGAATGGGGTTGCCACCCGTGCTGTTGAGGGGTAACTTTTGCCGGGGGCGTTCGATGAAGGATGTTCTGACCACCGGGGAGGTGGCGCGGATTTGCGGTGTTGCGCCACGGACCGTCACGAAATGGTTTGATGCCGGCCAGTTGCGCGGTTTCAAAATTCCAGGTTCGCGCGACCGCCGTATTCCTCGCGAATCCCTCGTCCGCTTCATGAAAGCCAACGGTATTCCTCTGCGCGGACTGGACGGGGGCTCGACCCGCGTTCTCATTATTGACGCCGAGTACGAGTCGGCCGACGCCTTGCGGGCCGCCCTCGAGAGCAGTTTCGACTGCGAGGTCCAGGTGGCCTGTGGCGTCTTCGAGGCGGGCCTCCTGGCGCGGCAGAGCCGACCGCATGTTGTCCTGCTCGATACCGGCCTGTCGGGCCTCAATCCGAGGGAGATGCGCATGGCCCTCCGGGCCGACCCGGAACTGGTGGCCACGCGGGTCGTTGCCGTCGAGCCGCAACTGTCGGATGAGCGGATGAGGCTGCGGATGAGCGAGGGGTTCGACGCCTGCCTCGCCAAGCCGTATAACCTGGCCACGACGGTCCGCGTCATCGAGGAGGCGACCAACATCATCTCCTGAGCCTCTGGTATCTTGAACCTCGGATCTTACCTCTTTACGACGGGCCGCTCGGGCGGTCCTTTTTGTTGCGCCGTACGACGTTTTGGGCGGTGGCATGGTCACGCTGTTGCGTGATATGTGTTTACCGTAGATGGGTGGTATGCCCATGCCACCCGGCAGGGGAAGGAGCGCCAAAAACTGAGCGGCGTTGCGCCCGCAGTTTTTGTGGCAAGGGCCGGCGGCGGGCGGTATGCTTTGCATCCGAAGGCGCGCGGCAAGCGAGGCTGCCCGCCGCGCGGCGTAAGGCAAGATCGGAGCCCGACGATGAGCCCGCTGATGAGCCCCGACGAACGCTTTGAGTCCCCCCTGGTGTCGCGGTACGCCGGGGCCGAGATGTCGCGGACCTTCAGCGCCCTGGCCCGCTTTCGCACGTGGCGGCAGATCTGGATCGCCCTGGCCGAGGCCGAAAAGGAACTCGGCCTCCCGATAACCGACGCCCAGATCGCCGAACTGCGCCGCCATGCCGACGATGTGGACCTTGCGCGGGCCGCCGCCCTGGAACGCGAACTCCGCCACGACGTCATGGCCCACGTCCACGCCTACGCCGAGCAGTGCCCGACCGCGGGGCCCATCATCCACCTCGGCGCCACCTCGTGCGAGGTCGCCGACAACGCCGACTTGGTGGCCATGCGCGAGGGCCTGGGCTTGCTGGAGCGGCGGATCGTGACGACCATCGACCGCCTCGCCCGCTTCGCCGCCGAGCACCGCGCCGTGGCCACCCTCGGCTTTACGCACTACCAGCCGGCGCAACTCGTGACCGTCGGCAAGCGGGCGTGCCTCTGGCTCTGGGACCTCGTGACGGACCTGGAGGCGGTGCAGGCGGTCCGCAAGGGCCTGCGCCTGCGCGGCATCAAGGGGACCACAGGCACGCAGGCATCCTTCCTTCGCCTCTTCGACGGCGACCACCAGAAGGTCCTGCGCCTGGAGCAACTCGTGACGGCCAAGTTGGGGTTTGAGGCGGTCCACCCCGTCACCGGCCAGACTTACAGCCGCAAAGCCGACTACGCGATCGTGTCGGTGCTGGCTGGCATCGCGCAGAGCGCCCATAAGTTCGCCAACGACCTCCGCCTCCTGGCGAACCTGAAGGAGATCGAGGAGCCGTTCGAGAAGTCGCAGATCGGGTCCTCCGCCATGGCCTACAAACGCAACCCGATGCGCGCGGAGCGGATGACGGGTCTGGCGCGGTACATCATCAGCCTCGCCCCGGCGGCGGCCCAGACGGCGGCCGAGCAGTGGCTCGAGCGGACGCTGGACGACTCCGCCGCCCGGCGCATCATCATCGGCGAGGCGTTCCTCGGGGCCGACGCCATCCTGCGCCTCTACCAGAACATCACCGAAGGCCTCGTGGTGTATCCGAAGATGATCGCGCGGCACATCGCCGAGGAACTGCCGTTCATGGCCACCGAGAACATCCTGATGGCCGCCGTGAAAGCGGGCGGCGACCGGCAGGCCCTGCACGAGAAGATCCGCCGCCACAGCCAGGAGGCCGCACGCCAGGTGAAGGCCGAGGGCGAGGCCAACGACCTTCTGGCCCGCCTGAAGGCCGACCCGGCGTTCGCCAAGGTCGACATCGACGGCGAACTGCGGTCCGAGCGTTTCATCGGCCGCGCGCCGGAGCAGGTCGACGAGTTCCTGGCCGCGACCGTGCGACCGATCCTGGAGGCCAACCGCGCCCTCATCGGCACCGAGGCCGGCATCGACGTGTGACGGGTTCGCCTCACTCGCAACGGACCAGGATTGTGTATTGGCGCGGCGGGTGCGGAGATCTGCCGCGCAAACACCCAAAGTTAAACTGCGCCAGCCCCAGGCGGCCGAATGTGGCGGCGCGATAATTGCAGCACAAAGGACTTGCAAAGCGCGCGGCAGGGATATATCGTTCTTCCTATGCGGCCGAAGTCCTAAGACGCGAGGCAGTGTATGGCTCTCCTAGTGCGTTGTCCGAAGTGTGGCGAGAAGGCAGAGCATCCCGAGACGATTATCGGCCAGACCCTCCAGTGCCCAGGCTGCGACCTGCGGTACCTCGTAATCAAGAAACCGGCACGCGGGAACTACGCCATCATCAAGCCCGTCTCGGGCACCGGCAAGGTGGTCCTGCCGCCCGAACTGCGGGGCACGCCGACCTCGGCCTCGGCCGTGGCGAGCCTGATTGCCGGTCTGCTGGGCATTCCGACGCTGGGCGTGATCGGCCTCGCGGGCCTGGCGCTCGGAATCATGGGCCTGCGCAAGACGGCCGGCGGGGCGATGAAAGGCCGCGCGTTGGCCATCGCCGGCATCGTCACCAGCGCCGTCGGCATCCTCCTGGGCATCGTGGCGCTGATGGCGGGCGATGAAATCTGGGATGCCTTCACGAAGCCCGACCTGAAAACGCGGCAGACGTTTGCGGCCCTCGATGCCGCGCTGAGCCGCTACCAGGACGACTGGGGCAAGTTCCCCTGGATCGAGAACACTGTGGACGAGGTGATGGGGGCCGTCGACAACACGCCCGAGAAGGGCCTGCGCCCCGCCAAGGGGACCCCCGACGATGCCGCGGCGCTCCTGTACGCCGCGCTCAACAGCCGCCTCAAACGCGGGCCTTACACCCTGGGCGCTTGCCTGATGACGCTTGAGAAAGAGGCCGGCGGGGTCCGTTACCGCGTCTACTGCGACGGCTGGGGCCGGCCGATTCGTTACGCCCTGCCGGACCCCGGCATGAAAAAGCCCCTCCTGGAATCGGACGGCGATATTCCGGGCAATCCGGAAGGGCGATTGTCGAACGAATAGCAGGACATCGCCACATCGCAATTTGCGCGGCGTGTCGGAGTTTACCCGCCTGGGCGGGTACCTGCCGCGCAAAACCTTGAAAACGGCGCCGTCACAAGAGCCCGCTACTTCGTGCAGGACCACAGCACCCGCAGTGCGATGCCCTCCTTGTACGGCGGCACGGAGAATTCCCTCGGACCGCCCGCGTGATCGAACGCCTCGGACTTCTCGACGGCGCCCGTCCAGATGTTGACCCAGTCGGCATCGTACGCGCCAGCGGGCAGCGCCAGAACGACGGCCGCCGGGGCGGCGCCCCGGATGAAGACGGCGTACTGCCGGCCCTTCTCGACGAGTGCCCGCGCGGTCGTCGGCCGTGGAGGCTTATTCGAGGAACCCTTGGCCCCGCCGGCCGCAGGCGTAAGGCCGACGACGGCGCCGTCGTCGGGCGCCATCCGGATGAAGTCGAACGAGTCGATGAACGCCTTCAGTTCCGCCAGGGACTTCCGCAAGGCCGGCTACATTAGAGCAAAACAGGGAGGAAAACCCCGCGGATTGGGGCTCAGGCGTTGTCCCAGGGCGATTCCAGGGGTGCCGGACAGAACGCCTCGCGATCGCACTTCTTGCACATGGCCCCGGACCAGACAGCCTCGAAGAGGTCCGCCACGGTATCGACCAGAGCCGGGTCGTCGCTGACGAGGCCCATCTCGAAGTTGCGGCGGCGGGCGCTCTTGGCCCCGAGGCCCGCCCCGGTGAGGTTCGCACTGCCGACGTACAGGCGCTGGCCGTCGACGATGGCGGCCTTGAAGTGTGTCCGCGGGCACCGGCGCATCTGGAACGTGCCGGGGGCGACCCCCTTCAGGTCCTCCAGAAACGGCCCCGACGGCACGCCGCTGTGGAGGATCCGCACCTCCACGCCCCGCCGGGCAAGGCGCGCCAGGACCCGCACAATGCTCTCGCTCGACCCGTCGCGCTTCTTGACCCGTGTGGCCTTGAGGGTCGCCGTGGCGATGAGCAGGCTATCCTTGGCCGACGGCAGGAGTTCCGTCAGGACGCGCTTGTAGATGGCGTCGCCAGTCAGGTACTCAACGTGCGGCACGGAGGGCTCCCTAACACTGCAGCGCAACCTGACACTTTGCGCGGTGGCTCTCCTGAGCCACCGCGTGAGGAACTGCCTGTCTCGGCGTCACAGCGCCCACGAGCGCGGCGGGTCAGGAGACCCGCCGCGCAAAGGTGGGGGCCGAACGTTCGCAGGCGTCCGCGATGCGCCGCCCCCCGTGTGTTCACGGGGGGCTGAATAAGACCATGTGCCCCCACAACGCTACTTCGCGGGCACCTTGAAATCCCGCAAACTGTGGACAGGCGCGGCCTTGCCGTCATCCAGTTCCGCCGCGGCCGTGTAGGCGCCCGCCTGGACGGGTGCGGCCAGGGTGAACGTGAGGACCTCGCGGCCCAAGGGCGGAACCGTCAGGTCCTGCGACACGGTCGACAGCTCCTTATCGCCGGCCATGACCTTCAGGCGCACCTTGCCGCGCCACTCCGTGTAGAGATCGTTGATGACGCAAACCTTGACCTCCTGCTTTGCGCCGGCCGCAAGTTCCTCGGCCCAGAAGTCGAGCATTATGCCCACGGGGTTGAAGGCGTCGCGCATATAGCGTTCGAAGTTGGGCTCGAAGGTGAGTTTCTCCAAGTCGGTCCAGTGATCGCTGGTGGCCCCGCCCTCGGGGCGCGGCTTGTCGCCCGGCCTTGAGTAGCCGAGGCCGCAGAAGTGCAGCACCCCCGCGCACGCACGATGGCTACGCCAGAACTCGGTCTTGGCGGCGAAGTACCGCGCGCAAAGCACGCGGCGCTGCTCCACGGTGGAGTGGGGGCCGAGGAGGCTCTCGTAGACCTTATCGGTGAGGCACGTCGGCTGGCCGTCGCGGGTCAGCCACAGCCACCCGTACTCGTTGACGATGATCGCGTTGTTCCGCTGCGCTCTCGAAAGGCCCGGCGTGCCCGACATCTTCGCGATCTCGGAAAGGCGGAACGGCTTGCCGCCGCTCCAGGTCCGGACAAACATGTACGGGTGCGCCTCGACGCAATCGGTGGGGGCCTGCGGCTGGTCCCAGCCGTTGTCCCACGGCCGGTTCGAAAGGTCCAGGCTGCGCACCGCCTGGATGGCCTTGCCGGTCTCGCCTGTGGCGCTCTCGTTCTGCGAGTCCCAGATGACCACGCACGGATGGTTCCACCGCTCGCGCATCCACTCGATGAACTGCGGGATGATCTTTTCGGCCTTCGGGTTCTCGGGGGCCTCCCTGCCGAGGGTCCAGATGGGGAACTCGTCCTGGATGAGGATGCCCTCCTGGTCGGCGATGTCGTACCAGAAGTCCGGCGGGAAGCCGATGCAGTACCTGAGGGAGTTCCAGTGCATCCCCTTGAACTTCTGGTGCAGCCGCACGACCCACTCGGGCCGCCACGGCTTGTCGCCCCGCTCGGAGTCCTCAAAGAACCGGTAGCAGGTGACGTTGCTGCCGCGAAGGTAGTAGGTCTTACCGTTCAGCACCGCACGCCGCGTCTTGGGGTCGAAGCGGAACGACCGCATGCCGAAGCGTTCGCGGGCGCCGTCGGCGCCGGTCGTCAGACGCAACTCGTAAAGGAACGGCTCCTCCGGCGACCACAGGCGGCAGCCGGGGATGGGGATGGTCAGGTCGACGGTCTTCCGCTCGCCGGCCGCCAGGGCGACTTTCGGGGCCGCGGCCGAGGCGACCGTCTTGCCGCCGGCGACCTCCGCCACCTCGACCTTCAGGGCCGCATCGCACGGCTTGCCGGCGGCCTCGACCTCGGCCACGATGCGGACGGACTTCGCGTCGATGTCGGGAACAACCTGCACGTTCACCAGGTACGGGGCGCTCGTGAGGATCAGGTCAACGGAATCGTAGATGCCGGGGGCATAGCGGAACCTCTCGAAGTCCCAGCCGGTGGCCATGTCCTGCGGCAGGCTTTCGCGGTCGGCCCCGACGCGGATGACAAGTTCATTCTCGGCCCCGCCGCCCTTCAGGTGCTCGCGCACGCTGAAGTACACGGGCGTGAAGCACGGCAGGTGCTCGCCGACGGCCTGCCCGTTCAACCAGACCTTTGTGCCGTAGCAGGCCTTGTAGATCTTGAGGACGGCGATCTCGGGCGCCGCCCCCTCGACCTTGAACGTGCGGCGGTACCAGAACGCCTGCCGAAGCGGACTCTTCCTGCCGACCTCGGCGAAGGCGGGTTTGGCCATGTCCATGAGGCCCGGCACCGCCACGGTGTGCGTGAAGGCCGCCGGCGGCGCTTCCATGCCGCCCTGCTCCACCTGCCACTGGCCGTCGAGGCTCAGGACGGTGCGCGGCGGCAGGGCCTTCAGGCCCCCGCTCGCAGCGGCCGCCAGGCCGGCCAGAACGACGATGGCGAACAGGAGGCGGGGCACCCGCATACTGAACGAGATCGCTTCGGACATGATTTGCACTCCGCAAATGTAAGCCGGGGCCACCCCGGCAAGGGTTTCAGCATACCGCCGGCGGGCCGCCGCGCCTACTTCTCCCACAAGAGCCTTTCCGCCTGCCCCACGAGGTAGAGGAAAATATGTGCCGGAATCTGGAGGAATCGCGTCTTGGTCCCCGCAAATTGCTTTGTGCCGAAGTCATCCTCTCGGCGGGTTACCCAGAAAGCGTGATAAGGTTGCTCGCGGCGGCAGAATGCAACCAGGCCCGAGTTCTCAGGCAGTGGCGCGGAGTCACGATACTTGACCTCAACGGGGATCGTGTAGGAAGGGCTTCTGACGATGATGTCCACTTCCTTATCCGACTTTGCGTCGCGCCAATAAAGGGTTTCAGGCGTATCGCGGTAGTGGTAGGCGTAAAGATGTCTGAACACGGCGGTCTCGACCATGACCCTCATCTCCTGGGGGTCCGCGAGCACCTCTTCGCCTCGCAGGAGGACGGCGTTTCGCAGGGCGGCGTCGACCAGATAAATCTTATACCGGGCCTTGAGGACCTTCTTGCCCGAGGATTCATAAGGACCCACGCGATAAATCAGGTTGGCTTCCCGAAGGAACTCAAAGTGATTGGAGACCGTGGCAGGCAGCGACCCGAGAGCGTCGGCGCAAGTCTTGACAGCGACGATTCCGCCGCTGTGCAGGCAGAGATAGATGAAGAGCCTCTCAAGGTCATTGACGTTGCGCACGCCGAAGAGCGCGGCCATGTCCCGTTTGAGCACTCTTTCCACCACGTCCTCGCGAAGAAGCCGCTGGCAAAGGGCCAGGTCGGCCTGCTGCGCCGTTTCGGGAAATCCTCCCACAAGCAAGTAGCGCAGGAATCGCGGCTCGACGACCCGAAACTTGGCGGCAAGGCCCGATAATTCGGCGTCTGTCTTATCCAGGAGGTCGACGGGGCGCAGATTCTCGGGAACGCCCGTGGGCATCTCTCCCCGAATCTGGAGGAACTCGTAGAAAGAGAGTGTTGGCACCGTGAGCCTTACCCACCGCCCAACTCCGGTGTCCGCAATCCCCCGCTGATGCACCAGGCTTGCCGATCCCGTCGCAAGCAGGCGATAGTTGGGCCTGTGATCCACCAACTGCTTCAGTTCAAGTTGCCATTCGGCCGAGTACTGGATTTCGTCCAGCAAGAGCATTGCGGGCCGCCCCTCGGGGTACACATTCTCGTGGTAGGTACGCAGTATCCGTTCGAGGCGAACCAGTTTCAGGAGCGGGTGATCGAGGCTCAGGTAGAGGACGCTCGCGGGCTCCGTGCCCGCATCCACCAAGTCGGCGGCGACCTGACTTAAGATCGTCGTCTTGCCGACTCGGCGCGGCCCCGAAAGCAGAATCGCGCGGTGTAAAGAGGGGTCGTCAAGATGACGCCTGGCAGCAAAGTAGGCAAGTCGCCTGAAAGGCGGTACCGCCAGACGACGGCCCTGCCACCAGGGATTGAATCCCTGGAGTACGCGCAAAACCTCGTTCTGGTCGAAAAAGTCCTTCATGGCACACCCATACTATCGACTTTGGGCGGTAAAGTCTACAGTATAACGTGTACTTGGTCCCTACGAGACCCCGGTGGGCACTTGGCGATACACGGCTCACCGGCCTACATCACCGCCAGCAGGACAATCACCAGCACCGCCGCGGCCAAGGCCACCAAGAGAATGATCGTCAACTGGTTGACGGCGAAGGGGCTGGGAGGCGGGGGCGGAGGGGGCTCTGGCTTGATTTCTTTGCCGCCCGCCAGGCCCTCCAGCAGCGTGCTGCCCATGCCGACCTTCTCGCGGGCGATGCGCGGCGGCTGGCCGGTAGCCACGGCCCGGAGGTCCGCCAGGAGGTCCTCCGTCGAGTTGTAGCGGTCTTTGGGGCGCTTGCTCATCATGACTTCGACGACTTCGCTTACACCCGCCGAAAGACTCGCGTTGAGGTGGTCCGGCGGCACGAGGGTCCCCGTGACGTGCCTCTGCATGACCTGCTGCGGCGTGGGGGCGGTGTACGGCGGCCGGCCGGTGAGCATCTCGTAGAAACTCGCCCCGAGGGAATAGATGTCGGCCCGGAAATCGATGTTCGGGCTCCCGAGGACCTGTTCCGGGGCGATGTAGTACGGCGTGCCGAATGCCTTGCCGGCCTCTTCCAGGGCGGCGCCGGCGTCGCCGGTGTGGCGTGCCAGGCCCATGTCGGCCAGTTTCGCAACGCCTTCCTTGGTAAGCATGATGTTCCTGGGCTTGACGTCGCGATGGATGAACCCGCGCGAGTGTGCGTGGGCCAGCGCCTCGGCGATATGGATGACGATCTCCAGCGCCCGCTCTTCCTCCAGCGCGCCGCCGCGAGCCTTGATCAGGTCGTAGACGGTCGTGCCGTCAATGAATTCCTGGACGAAGTAGGGGTAGCCGTCGGCCTCGCCGGCGTCGATGGCCTGGACGATATTGTTGTGCGACAGTTGGGCGGCCAGGCGGGCCTCCTGGACGAAGCGGCGGCGGGCCTCCGGGTCGCGGGCCGCCCGCGAGAGGAGCACCTTGACGGCCACGATGCGGTCGACCGACAGTTGGCGGGCCTTGTAGACGACAGCCTGGCTGCCGCGACCCAGCCGTTCCATCATCTGGAGGCCGGGGATCTGGAGGGTCGGCGAGACGGTTTCTTCCTTCAGGGACCCCTGGATCCGCTGGGCCTGGTTGCGCGTCAGCGCTCCGACCTGGACCAGCGCCTCGGGCATCGAGAATCGTTGGCCCTGCTCCTCGGCCTGATTGAGGAACCGCCGCGTTTCCTTCAGTTCCTCTTCGGTCACCAGACCGCGGTCCAGAACGTATTGTTCAAACCGTGCTTCGGATACAGGCGACATGGGGCCTCACTGAACGCGTACCCACTTAGAACTAACTATCGTACCGTGCGCGCGCGGCGTCAACCAAAATTGCGGTTCTTGTGGATGGCGTCAATCTTAGGACGACAGCGCAACTTCCGTATTGTGCGCGGCAGTTCTCCTGACCCGTACGTGTTTAGCGTGTGGCGCGCCCCGCAATAACGGGTGTGGCACGGCTGGCTTGTCCAGCCGTGGGAAACGTCGCGAGCCTTCCACCACGGCTGGACAAGCCAGCCGTGCCACACCGCGGTGCCGGCGTTAACACGTGCCCCGACCCGGGCGCAAATCGTGGGCGCTCCGTCCCCTGCCGGGCGGCTATTCGATCGACGCCAGGAACTTCGCGATGGCCCGGTGGCCGTGCTCGGTCTGCGACACGATCAGCCGCCCACCCAGGTACTGGATTGTCGCCGGTCCGCCGTCGTCGTCCCAGGGGGCGATGCGGCGGTCGTTCTGGTTCTTGACGAACTTCTTGACGAGTTCGATGATGCGCTCGGGGGTCGCGCGGCCGGCGTCCTCGGGCTTCGCCGTGGTGGTAAAGAGGCCAGCGCCTCCCCCGCCGCCGGAGGTGGCGGCGGTGGCCTGCTGGAGCACGTTGCCCACCTCGAACCGCGGCGCGTCCGTGAAGTCCGGGATCTCCGCCATCGCCAACTGGACGCTGTACAGGGCGGTCTTCAGCGGAAGCCACGATTTCTCAAGCGTCGTGATGAGGAGGTACCCCGCCTCGATGCGGTACCCGACCTCCTTCGGGAGAATCAGGTTGAGGGCGGCCTCGTAGGTCATCCGCGACAGGCGCACCGAGACGGTCCGTGCCGACAGGTCGATGCCCGCATCCTGAATGGCGTTGTCGTAGACAACCGAGAACTTGCCGACCTCGCTCATGTACGTCAGGACGTCCTTGACGGCCATGTTCTCGAATTCAAAGGACGGCCGCGGCGACATCAGCGTGCGTCGCGTGCGGGCGAGTTCATGGGCCCTCTTGGCGGCCTCTTCGCGGGCCTGCTTCTCCGCGGCCAGATCCGCAACGGGCTTGGCGGCGGTGTCTTTGACGATCACGCCGCCCGGCGGCGCCGCGGCCGGCGGCTGCAAGCCTGTCTCGATGCCCAAGGCAAGGCCCCATCCGCCCGCCACCATCGCAAGGCCCAGTATCACGGCCGGCGTCCATTTCATGGTCGGCCTCCTTCTCTGATCGCGGGTCGATGCACGCACGGGCGGGCCGCGATCCGCCGATCTCCCATAGGCCCGCGGTCACCTGATTATACGACATCGTCCGCTAAGACGAGAGATTTTGGCTGGCGCTCTTCTCTATCGCCTTTGACGGACGCCATGGGGGCCTATTCAGCGGGCGCGGTGGATGGGCCAGGCGTTATTTTCGGCGAGGCATTGCGTCCGCTTCGCAGGTTTCATATTGCAGACCAGTAGTCCGTCAACTTTGATTCTGTGGGTGCCACGGCTGCGCAGTTTGCAGCCGTGCTTCCCTGCCGACGACCACGGCTGCACAAGGCGCAGCCGTGGCACCCACAGATTCAATTGTGACAGGCTACCAGTCATCGGCGATTGCCGCCGAGCGAAAGGAGACGCACCATGCGTCGCGTACTTGCGTTTGTCGTTGCGTGCCTGGGCCTGGCGGGTGCGGCCATCGCTGCCGCGCCGACGGATGAGGCCGTCCAGGGCCTCTACGAGGGGACCGTCAAGGCGGCCGCCGGCGAGCAGAAGGTCGAGGCCCGAGTCGTGGCCTGCGGCAAGGGGACGTACAAGGCGTTCCTTCGCCTACAGGTGACCGCTCGCCCCGTCGGCAAGATCGAACTCGACGGCAAAGCCGAAGGCGGCGGCGTAACCTTCACGGGCAAGGCCGGCGACGTTGAGTGGGTCGCCTCATGGGCCGGCGACGCGATCAAGGGAACCGGCGGCAAAGACGTGGCGCTGGCGCTTAATCGCATCGTCCGCGAGTCGCCCACGCTGGGCGCCAAGCCCCCGGCCGGCGCGATCGTCCTCTTGGGCGAGAAGAACTACAACGGCCTTACCAAGAAACCCCTCAAGGACGGCAAGGAGCCGGAGTGGGCGCCTGTGGACGGCGGCGGAATCCTGGTGCCCAAGGGCGGAATGAACTCCAGGCAGCCGATTGCCGGCTCGCTGAAACTCCACGTCGAGTTCAAGAATCCGCTGATGCCCGACCAGCGCGGCCAGGGGCGCGGCAACAGCGGCGTGTTCCTCCCGAACGGCTCCGAGATTCAGGTCCTCGATTCCTTCGGCATGACCACGTACACGGGCGGCAGTTGCGGCGGCATCTACAAGTACAAGGACGCCGACGCCTTCGACGAGTTCCCGCTGGCCTCGCTCCCGCCCGGCCAGTGGCAGACCTACGACATCGAGTACCGCGTCGAGACCAAGGCCGGCAAGCCGACCGGCAAGCCGCGCGTCACGGTCCTGCACAACGGCATCAAGATCCACGACAATTTCGAACTGCAGAAGGACGCCAAGGCGGGGACGCTTCAATTCCAGGACCACGGAAACCCGGTCCACTACCGCAACATCTGGGTGCAGCCGCTACGGGACAAGTAACGTAGGGTGGGTGCTATGCACCCACGCGGTTATTCGCAAGGCATCGAGTTCGCGGCCTGCGACCCCGAACGTTTCGCGCTCAAGGAGGATCAGGCTGCGCCCACGCGGCTTACGGCCTATCCGCGTGGCGGCATAGCACCCACCCTACATGGCTCGATGCCGCCGTGCCTGGCGCTCACGCCGCCGGTGCTTTCGGTGCCCGGCGTGCCAGCAGCACCATGACCGCGCCGACGGCGAACAGCAGCAGGCCCCAGAAGAAGTTGATGTTGTAACCCAGCGAGCGCTCGTACATGGCGTCGCCGTTGGTCGTCGCGCCGAACACCGCCAGGAGGGCGCCCACGACGAGGAACATCAACCCCATCGGCATCCGAATATCGAGGTTCAAGGTGATACCTCCTTTTGTTTACCAGAAGATGACGTTCAGGACGAC
>JAPLMO010000039.1 GCA_026386995.1 Planctomycetota bacterium
CCTATGTCGAGGAAAGCGATGAGTGCACCGCAGGTTAGTGAGATGATGAAGGAGTTGTCGTTGGCGTCGATTATGCAGGTGATCACGCAAAAGAAGGTTCAGGAGGCGCTGGCGGCGACGGCGACGGCGTCCAAGCGTAACCGGCTTTTGCCCGCGCCGATGGTGGTGTATCTGGTGGTGATGTTGGCGTTTTACGCGGAGGTGTCGGTGCGGGAAAACCTGGGCATCTTGCTGGACCATCTGCGCGCGCTGTTCGGTCGGGACAGGGTGAAAAAGCCGGCGGACAGCGCGGTAAGCAAGGCGCGCCAGCGATTGGGGGCGAAGCCGTTGGCGTGGTTGTTCGCGGCGGTGGCGCGGCCGGTAGGGGATCGGAATCTGCCGGGGTGTTTTTGGCGCGGGTTTCGGGTGGTCGCGGCGGATGGCACGGCCCAGGATGTTCAGGACACGGCGGAGAATCGTGAACGCTTCGGGATCCATAGGAACCAGCACGGGAAGGTGGGGTATCCCCAGGTGAAAGCGGTGGTGGTGATCGAGTGCGGCACGCGCGTTCCGTTGGCCTGCGCCTTGGGCCGCAATGACGCCTACGAGCCGGGCCTGTTCGATCAGATCCAGTCCCGCCTGGAGAAGGAGATGCTGTTGCTGACGGACCGGGCGTACTACGATTACTATCGCTGGAAGACCTGCTCCGAGCGCGCCGGGGCCTTGCTGTGGCGGGTGAAGTCGACGCTGATCCTAAGACCCATCGAGAAGTTTCCGGACGGCAGCTACCTGGCGCGAGTCCGCCCCTCTCAAAAGTTGGTGAAACCCGGACTGTGCCGAAAAGGCGAGTCCATGATAGTGCGGGTCATCGAGTACCGCCCGCTTTTTGAGGACGGCACGGAAGGCGACACCGTGCGTCTGATCACCACCTTGCTGGATCCGGTGAAGACGCCTGCGGACGAACTCGCGGCCCTCTACGCGCAACGCTGGAACGAAGAGACCGGGTATGATGAACTCAAGACCCATCTGCGCGGACCGAACCGCGTCCTGCGCAGCCCGTTGCCGGACTTGGTGGAGCAGGAATGGTATGGATTCCTGTTGGCCTACTACGTCCTGCGCGTGACGATCACCGAAGCCGCCCGTCGGGAAGGCTGCGCCCCGCGCGCCCTGTCCTTCGTGCACGCGGTCCATGTGGTCAAACGGCGGCTTGCTTTCCCCCCCTCGGACACCTCAGGAAATGCTGCACACCTATGAACATATGCTCCAGGACATCGCCGAAGAGAAGGTCCGCCCGCGTCCGGGCCGACGCAACCGGCGTTGCGTCAAACGAAGGGTCAATCCCTTTCCGGGTCCCCCCAAGACCGGCTCGCGTGCCTTGCCGAGGTGTATTCGATTGGAAATCGTTAAGTGAATGGTATTAGCCTACAGCCTCCGGCCTCATTTCCTTCTCTCCCCAGCCAGACGCATGATCACCTCGCCGACATACGCTCCAGGGTCGTCGACTCGGAGTTCACCGCGGCCCGCGAGCGAGTTCTGCACCTTCTCGAGCGCATAGATGAGTTCACCCGCGGCCCCGTCCTTCGCGTAGATCTTCAAGAGCCGCCCGCGCCACACCGGACTGCGGAACTGCTTCCCGCCGACGCCCTCGACCATCTGCGTAAGGGCTCTCGTGGAAAACAGCCCTCCCGGTGTGTGTGACTCCTCAACTCTGACAGTCTGATCTTTTCTACTCTCTTTCTGCTCTTCATCTGTTCTTTGATGTTCGCGGGCACTCGATCCCTTCGCGGGTTTTGCGCTAACCTGCGGAGCGGCTAAGTCTCCGTGTTCACGGACGATACGGCGCGAATACCAGCCCCCGCCTTTCAACGGCGATACAAGCTTTGCTGCAACAATGTGCCTCCAAAGTGCATCAAATCGGCAACGCATCCGCCCCATTCGTGCAACGCTTTGGCGCGAAAATGCATCGAAAGCGCGTCCGTCCATTGCTCCGCGCGGATTGCAGGACCACGTCGCCATGAGGAAGTTCATATAAAGGCCCTGCGCCGCAAGGCTCAGGCCCTGTAGATCCACATCCGACAGCCAGTGCTGCGGATACCACGGCAGCCACGGCTTCGCCGGACCTTTCCGCCCCAACCCATTACGAAACACGCTGCGTTCCATCGTGTCCATACTCCCCCACCTCCGGGAAGTTCAGCGGCATCCCCTTCTAGAATTCTAATTCTGGGGACACCATAGAATGGCGCTAACTTAAGGTCTTTTTGCATACCTGTTCCGATGGTGGATTTCGTTGAACTCGTGCCGTGGTTTGTTCAGCAGCTGGTAGTTCTTGGGCCTTCGTTTTCTGGCCCTGGGTTCGGTTCGGTTGGGTCTGGCTG
>JAPLMO010000066.1 GCA_026386995.1 Planctomycetota bacterium
CCTGCCGCGCGGCGTGTCTGCGAAGCACCGATTATAGGGCCTTGCGCGGCGGCTTTCAATGTTCGCAATGGCGGCGCGGGAGGGTCAGCGGAGGGGTTTTTCCCCGAAGCGCTGCCGGATGCGGTTGGCGACCTGCCAGAGGTCGCTGTCCAGGGAGAGAAACTTGACTAGTGATGCCGTCGAGGCGCCCAGGCGCTCGGCCACGTCGCTCACGCGGCCGCCGGCCGCCTCCAGATGGTCGAGCACCTGCGCGGCGACCGCGAGATACGCGGGCGACTTCTGGCTGATGCGCGGCCATGCGGGATCGCTCAGGGCGACCGCCAGATCACCGCTCGGGGCAGCCTCTGGAGGCGCTTCGCGGACCTCCAGGGCGATGGCCTTGCGGAGGCGCACCAGCGCGCGGTGGCGGTTCTCGTGCTGGCTGCGACGCTCGGTGGCAGTAACGACCACGCCGGTCGGCCGATGCGTCAGACGCACGGCCGACTCGGTCTTGTTGCGATGCTGCCCGCCGGGGCCGCTCGCGCGGTAGGTCTCGACCGTACACCGGGCGATGAGTTTTTCGTCGGGCTCGGCCAGAAATGTGTCGCGGTTGCCGGGCGTCATTTCGATGTCAACAGGGCCTTCTTGATCTCGGCGAGTTTGGGCTCAACAGCCTCGGCCTTGCCGCCGGCCTCCGCAATAAGGATATCGTTGCCCTTGACGAACACCGCCAGGATGTACGAGAACGGCACGCCCTGTTTCTGCATCGAGAAGGTAAGGAGGCGCCCGGCCTCGCCGGTCTCGCAGGTCACGTCTTCGCCCTTGGCGGCCTTGTAGCCCTGGCCCGCCATCTGGTTGGTGATGGCCGCGGTCCAGAACGCCAGCGTGCCGCGCTCCGGGTTCGGCTCCGCCCGCAGCGCCACCATAACGCCGTCGGCCGAGACCGCGCGGACCAGGTAGTGGCCCAGGTAGGACTTCTCGACGCTGACGAAATCGGGCGGCAGGCCCATGGAGTGGACCGCGCAGCCGGCCAGACCCATCGCAGCCACGAGCACAACGGCAACGGCTGTCCTGTGCATGAGAGTCCCTTTCATTGCGGCAGGCTACATGCCGACGATGCTCAGCAGGTGCTCGAGCCCCAACTCCCGAAGCCAAGGAAACGGAAGCGAGACCTTCAGTTCGCGCGGCGCCTCCCGTGTTTGCGTGAATCGCACCGAAATCGTCGCGTACGCGATCTGGCCTGAGAGGCGGTTCATCTGCCCCTCCAGTTTCTCGATCTCGGAGCGGACGCGGTTGACCTCGCGTTCCACCTCGATGGCGTCCTTGACGTTCTCGGCCTTGGCCAGCAGCGCCAGGAGCCTCTCCTGCAGCGCCTTGGCGTTCTTGAGGCGGATCGCCAGGTCCTCGTATTCTTCCGTCACATCCTGGGCCTTGACCTCTTTGTCGGTAACGGTGCCGATGTTGCCGAGGCCGGCCACGGCCTCGTCGAACCTGGCCGCCGGTACGCGGATGACGATGCTGCTATCCGTCATGTGCTGCATGTAGCCGCCCATCTGCTCGGCCATGCGAAGGGTGCTCTCCGCGGCCGCTTTCATGTCGGCAACGAGCAACGTGAACGATCCGGTGTAGACCACCTTGCGGGGTTCCACCGCGGCGACGGACTGCCCTGCCGGGGCCTTGAAGAGCGTAAGGTCCGGAGCAGGTTTCCCGGGCGTGGGAGCAGGCTCGGCCGGCTGGGAAGCCGCCTTCTCCATTTCTCTGTTCCGCAAGAGAGGCGCGCTTTCGGCGCAGCCCGCTACAGCCACAATAGCCGCGAGAAAAAGCAGAATGACGTGCTTTGGCATGGCCCTCCCCTTTGCCGACATGACCGGCGTTCAACCGACGCCGTCAATGTAAATGGTGCTATTACGAAAGTCAATAAGGCATTGAACGGGCAAGCCTCGCCCCGCGACTAGAAACACGGCGGGCACGGGGCGCCTTCGCGGCTACTTCGGCGCCGGGGCAGCCGGTTTCTCCGCCGCCGGAGTGGCCGGCCGGAGTTCCTGGAGGGCCGCCTTGCCGCCAGGCTGCGACAGTTTGGCGATGAAGTCCGCCACGGCGGGGTCGGACTTCACCTTATCGTCAATCGGGACGAGCATGGCGGACGATTGGGAGACCCGCCAGCCGCTCTCGGTCTTGACGACCCGCATGTCCACGCGGCCGAGGTACTCCATGTTAGAGCCCGCCTGGACGACGAGCACGTCGCGGCCGGTGGGCCCCTTGGCGTGCTCGCCCTTCTCGAGGACCTGGTGCGTGTGTGCGCCGATCATGAGGTCGATCCCATCGACGGCGCCGCCGATGCGTTTATCGAGCCACGAGCCGTGGTGCGTCACGCCGACGACAAGGTCGGCCTGCTTCCGCAGTTCGGGCACGAGTTTTTCGGCCGCCTCGATCGCGTCGCTCACTTTGAACGTAAAGTACGAGGCGTCCATCGGCGAAAGGAAGCAGAGGCCGAAGAAGGCGACCTTCACGGGCCCCGCCTGGAGGATAACGTAAGGCTTGCCGACCGCCTCGTTGGTGTCGCGGGCCACGACGTTGGCCGCCAGGGTCGTGCCCTTGAACTCGCCGATGCGGGCCTTCATGACTGGCCAGCCGCCGTAGAAGTCTCCGTTGCCGGGCGTCCAGACGTCGAAGCCCAGTCGGTTCATGATGGCGATGTTGGCGGCGCCCTTGGTGGACTCGGTCAGTACGTCGCCGCGGCTGAACTCGTCGCCGGCGTGAACCAGAAACACACGGGCGGCCTTGCCGGCCTGTCGGGCGCCCTCGACCAGCGCGGCCAGGCGCGCGTAGCCGCCCACGTCCTTGCCCTCCTCCGACTTGTACGGCGCCGTGTGGCCGTGCGCGTCGTTGATGTGCAGGAACGTCAGGTCGACCGACTCGCCGGTCGCGGCGGCGGCCTGCGGCGCGGAAGCCGGTTCGGCGGCCGGCGCAATGGAGCACGCGAACAACACGGCGAACAGCACAAAGGCCAATCGGTATTTCATTGTCATCTCCATAGTACGCTGGTAGCGCTACTCGTTCGCAGATGGCCAGCGGCTCCCGCCGCGGGCTCGAACTTCAAGCACGGCCCCGAATTTGGCGTTGTCCTCTCGCACCAACCGCGTATTATAACAGTCGGCGAATCAAGGGCGATGAATTTTGAGCCCCGACCGCAAGGTCGGGGTCACACAATAAGGCATCAAATGGATTCACACACGCTGGAACGTCTGGAATTCGGCAAGGTGCTCGACCGCATCGCCGGCGGCTGTATGCTGCCGCTCGGCGCGGCCGCGGCGCGGGCGATCGTGCCGCTAACCGATCCGGAGCGCATTCGCACGCGGGCCGGCCGCATCGCCGAGGCGATGACCGTCCTGGCCACCGGCAACGACTTTGCGCCTGAGCGGTTCGAGGACCCGCAACCGCTACTGGAGCGGGCCGCCATCGAGGACTCGGTTCTTTCGGCGGCGGAACTCCAGACCGTCGCGATCATCCTGCGAAGCGCCCGCGACCTCCAGCGCACCTTCAAGCGCCTGCATGAGGCGGCCCCCGGCCTCTGGAAACTCGCAATGGACCTTGCGCCGGCGCCCGACCTGCTGGAGGCCATCGAGAGGGCCATCCAGCCCGACGGCACCGTGGCCGACAACGCCAGCGACGACCTGCGGCGAATCCGCGGCGAGATCCGCAACCTTCAGGAGCGCGTCCGCCACCGCCTCGAAACACTTCTCCAGAAGACCGACATGAAGCCGTACCTGACGGGCGACTACATCACGCAGCGCAGCGGCCGCTACGTCATTCCGGTCCTGGCGACGCAGGCCGGCGAGGTGCCAGGCATCATCCACGACCGCTCCGACACCGGCTACACGGCATTCGTCGAGCCGCAGTTCGTCGTGGCCGCCGGCAACGACCTGCGATCGCTGGAGTCCGATGAGCAGCGCGAGGTCCAGCGGATTCTGCGGGAACTGACGCGCGGCGTGCGCGAGCACCTGTACGCCCTGCGCGCGACGGTCGCCGTCCTTGTGGAGTTCGACGTGCTGCGCGCCGCCGCGCGGTACGCCAGCGCCCACGACATGACACGCCCGGTCTTCGCGGACGACGGGCGGCTGCGCCTGGCTGGCGCGCGTCATCCGATCCTGGAGGACGCCGTGGCGGCAGGAGGCGGCAAGGTCGTCCCGCTCGACTTCGAGATCGGCGGACCCGTCCGCACCATCGCCATCACCGGCGCCAACGCGGGCGGCAAGACCGTGTCGCTCAAGACGATCGGCCTCGTGTGCCTCATGGCGCAGGCGGGCCTCATGGTCCCCGCGAAGGAGGGCTCGACGTTCCCCATGCTGGAGCGCGTGCTGGTGGACATCGGCGACGAGCAGAGCATCGAGGCAAACCTCTCGACCTTCTCCGGGCACATCCGGCACATCAACGGCATCCTGTCCGTCGCCGGCCAGCGGACGCTCATCCTGCTGGACGAGATCGGCGCGGGCACCGACCCCGCCGAGGGCGGGGCGCTGGCCTGCGCCATCCTCAAGGCCCTGCACGACCGCGGCGCCATGACGGTTGTCACAACGCACCTCGGGCAGGTCAAGGGTTTCGTCCACGAGCAGCCGGGGATGGAGAACGCCGCCGTCCAGTTCGACCTGGAGACCCTGGCGCCGACTTACCGCCTCGTGGTCGGCCTGCCTGGGGCCAGCCACGCGCTGGCGATCGCGCGGCGGTACGGCCTGCCGCAGGACGTTCTGGCGACCGCCGAGGAACTAGTCGATTCGCGGGCGATCGAGATGGAGGGGTTGCTCGCGCGGCTGACGGAGTCGCTGAAGAAGGCCGAGGCCGACGCCGCAACCGCCCGCCGCGAGCGGGCCGAGGCCGAGGAGGCCCGCAAGAAACTCGCCGAGAGCCTGGAGGAACTTAAGCGCGATCGCAAGGCGGCCCTGCGCAAAGCGGTCGCCGAGGCCCAGGGACTCGTCGATAATACCCGCAAGGAGATGGAGCGGGCGATCGAAGAGGCACGCCGCTCCGGCGCCGACGCGGCCGCCGCAAAGCAACTCCGCCGCAAGGTCGAGGAAAAACGAACGTCGTTTAAGAAGAAGGCGGGCGAACTGGCCCCGAAGGTCCGCGCGGCCATCCGCATCGAGGACCTCGAAATCGGCCGGCAGGTCTGGCTCGACACGATGAACCGTCACGGAATCGTGACCCGCGTGGACGCGCGGCGCGGTAGGGTGGAAGTGAACGCCGGGGGCCTGTCGATCGAGGTCGATGCGGCGGGGCTGCGCGAGCCCGATGCCGAGTCCGCGCCGCCCCCCGCCCCGGCGGGCCGCACGGTCGTGCACCGGCCGCCGTCGGTTGCGCCCGAGATCAAACTCATCGGCCTGCACGTCGCCGAGGCGATGCGGAGCCTGGAAACGTACCTGAACGAGGCGTGCCTGGCGGACCTCGGGACCGTTCGGATCATCCACGGCCACGGGACGGGCGCCCTCAGGGACGCTGTCCACGCGCTGCTGAAGAAGCATCCGCTGATCGAGTCGTTCCGCTACGGCGAGCCGCACGAAGGCGGCCGCGGAGCGACCGTTGCGGTGTTGAAGTAGGGGCTTTCAACTACGGCCATTGCACGGCCGCTTCCGCCCGCCGGCCACAACAAACCCCCGGCACCGCCGGGGGATGCCTTTCCGTCTCGGCAGACGGACACAACCTGGCAACGAAATGTATTGGCAAAGGGCAAAGGCGTGGGGTATGCTTCCGGGTGAGATGCAGGGGCGAATTTCATGCGGGTCCATCGAATCGTTGTTAGGTGAAACATGTGGCCCTTCAAAAAGAAGAATCTTGCGCTGGCAGGGAAAGACCTGCCTCAGGATTGGAGGGAGGTGCTTCGAGCCTGCAACTTCCAGTTGGCGAAGACGGAGATTCAGTTCTTCTTTGACAACGCTACTCGCAAAGCTGAGGACCAGGGCCAAAAGGCTGTATATCGAGTTGAGTTTGTGCAGGCTTGGCAAGTGTTCGCTCAGCGCCCCTGTTTTGACACTGCCGTTGCATTTCTGGAGGAAGCGCCTGATTATGCAGGTATAATCTGGCCATATTTTGTGCAGTGCTGCCCTCGCACGACCTTCGACAACGAGAAGTTCGCCGAATCTATCGCTGGCATGCTCCAAACCCAGTTGGACATGGCTGGCCACCGCTCCATCGAGTTTGCAGATGGCACTGTTAAGCCGAAGGCTCTGGGCTACGTGTATGGTTTCATTGACGCGGCTCTGCGCATAATCGGCCAGGACATGAGCGATACGTCAGTCGGTATCCCCATTACATTTCAGGTGCTTCGTCACCTCTTCCCTGGTCGCGAGGAGAAGTACTTGCAGTACCTTACCGACCATATGGGGACCGACAAAGCCGTCACGCTTGGCGCTCAAACCGGCGGGCAGCAACTTCTCGACTACAATGCCGGGAAGTTAAATGGCTTAGCGGGCCTGGCCCGATATATTACCGATGACGCGTAAAGGACAGATAGAGTCGGCGGCGAGGCGCTTCCCCCCAATCCGATGACGCCGTGGATGTTTGCAGAGACAATTTTCTGATGCAGAGGTGGCTATGCCCGTCAGTAGGCCGAAACAAGCAGAGGCGGCCGTGTTGGCTGACCTGAGCAAACTCGTGACCCGCAATAGATACGTGCGCATTGACGCCGTCGAAGACCTGCCACAATCGTTGCAGCCCTATGCGTTTGGCAGGTTTAAGTCAATGATTGTTGCAGCATCTGACGTTGTGTGTGCATCCTCTTATACTGGCCCGAAGTACACGCCAACCGGAACCATCTACCTTGTCCGCAACCTCCGATATTGCGAGCATGACGGAAGCCCACATTTCAACGCGGACGACATTGCCTTCTGGACCGATTGTACCGGACGGCAATGGAAGGCTTCTTCGAAAGATGCTCCAGATCACTACAAGGCGGCCGTTGCGGGTACGGCCGTCTCGGACGTGTGGCCAAAGTACCGCATTCCGGTTGCATCTTCCGGTGTTGTAGATGACTTTAGAAGAAACGGTGGGTATCTGAGCTTTGCTCAGGCCTGTCCCTGGATTTCGAACAAGACTCGACACGAAGAGCAATTGTAGGTTGATGTCCTGAGACGCGAGGGGGCCGCTACCCATATTATTTCCGGCGGCCGGACAACAGGCGTGAGCCCTCGCCCACCGGTGACTCCCCGTATCGCGGAAGCATGGTCACGCAACAGCCGGCGCACGCCGTTTCAGCCCCAACGGGGCTGCGGAATGTAGCCACGGGTGGAGCGGCGCGGCCGCGTTGCGGCCCGACGCGCAACCCGTGGAAAGCGAATGAGGGGAGAGTCTCTCATCCTTTTTTTCTTTTCGCCCCGGAGGGGCGAAGGATATTCTTGGAGCGACGAGTGGTACGTGTCCGACTGAGCCGTCGCGCGTCCCGTGAGATTCCTCCGCCCCGTCGGGGCGGATGTGTTAACACGCAATCGCTCCCACGGGTTGCGCGACGCCGAAAACGGCATCGCTCCACCCGTGGCTACATTCCGCGGCCCCGTTGGGGCCAAAGAGGATGTCACGGCAACGGCGATTGGCACCGCGAACTTTCGTTAGTTCTTGACAGCCGCGTGTGCCGAGAGTATTAGAGCGTCTCTTTTAGCCGCAAACGGCCGCCATGGCCGCGAAAGCAGCAGGGGGTTGTGAAGCAAGGGAGCGATAGTGGCGAAGAACCTGGTCATCGTCGAGAGTCCCGCGAAGGCCAAGACCATCGAGAAGTATCTCGGCAAGGATTATAAGGTCGAGGCCTCGATGGGGCATGTGCGCGACCTTCCGCCGAAGACGCTCGGCGTCGATATCGAGCACGACTTCAAGCCCGAGTACGCCGTCCTG
>JAPLMO010000013.1 GCA_026386995.1 Planctomycetota bacterium
GAGGTCGGCGCGTGGTCCAACCCCATCGACCCCGACGCCGCAAAGGCCAAGGCCGCCGTCGAGAAGAACGTCAAGTGCCTCGCCCTGGCCGACCGCATCGGCGCACGGTGCTGCATCAACATCGCCGGCTCGCGGAACCCCAGGACCTGGCACGGGCCGTCGCCGGAGGACCTGACGAAGCCCGTCTTCGACCTCATCGTCCAGACGGTGCGCGGCATAATCGACGCCGTCAAGCCCACCCGCACCTTCTACACGCTGGAGTGCATGCAGTGGGCACGGCCACACACCGCCGACGATTACGTGGACCTCATCAGGGCGATCGACCGCAAGCAGTTCGCGGTGCACTTCGACCCGGTCAACATGATATGGAGCCCCGAGCGGTACTATAAGACCGGCGAGATCATCCGCGAGTTCGTCGCCAAACTGGGGCCGCACATCCGCAGTTGCCACGCCAAGGACATCACGATGTCCGACAAACTGACCGTCCACCTCGACGAAATCCGGCCCGGCCTGGGGAACCTCGACTACAAGGTCTTCCTGAAGGAACTTTCCGGCCTCGACCCGGACCTGCCCGTGATGATCGAGCACCTCAATCGCGCCGAGGAATACGCCCAGGCCGCCGAGTACATCCGCGGCGTGGCCAAGGAAGTGGGCGTGACGCTGTAATCAAATTGTTTAGCCGTCGCCGCACACGGCGACGGTTGCCGCCGTCATCGTTTAGTACTACAACGCAAAAGCAGATTTGCGCAGCGGGTCTCCGGACCCACCGCGCGAAAAATGCGGCTACGGGCACGAAAACGGGTATGCACGGCAGTCCTGCTAACCCGCCGCGCAACATCGCATTCTAACCCCGCCCTGCTTTCACTGCTGGGCCGGCGGTGGCGCCGCAGGGGCGCCCGCCGGAGGCCCTTTGCCTTCACGACCGCCTCGCTTCGCACGGCCCCAGAGGCCCTTGCTATCGGCCTTGGCCTTGCCCTGGTAGAACTTGAAGGTCTTCGCGTGCTGGAACTCGTAATCGGTCGGCACGACGCCGAACCCCTGCCGGATGACCTCCAGGTTGGTAAACAGGCCGTCCGGCGACCGGTACAGGTACGCGGTCGTCACGCCTTCCTCGTCATTCTTGTCGAGGTCCGGGTCCGACGCCAGGGTTACGTACTCGTTCAGCAAGAGGTTCCGCATGAAGCCGATGCCGATCTGCCCGACCGGCCGCGCCCTCGCTTCGCCTTCCGGCGCTTGCGGCTCAGCCACGCCCAGCAGACGCACCGTGGTCTCCTTGCCGTCCATGTCGAGCGTGACCGTGTAGTTCTCCGCGACCTTCAGGACCTTGTAGGCCTTCGCGGCGGCCGGCGCCTTGGCGTCCTGGGGCGGCGCCGGAGCGGGCACAGGCGGAAGTTCCGTGACCGTCCGGACCACCGTCACGTCCGGGCCGTCGTCAATGACCACGGGCCGCAACCTCGGAATCACGCGCGGCCGCAAGGCCGGCGGCACAGGGCCAGGGCCCGGCCCGGGACCCGGATGTGCAGGCGGGTGGACCACAGGCGGATGCGGCCCCGGGTGCAGCGGAGGCGGAGCCGCCCCCTGCACCAGCATCCCCGTTGAAATGCAGACAAGGGCCAGGGCCGCCATCGCCCCCACGCCCCCCAAATACCAGCCGCTTCTGGCCATCGCGCACTCCTTTCAATTGAAACGGACGTGCTGGAGAGGCCCGTCTTTCGGAGAGCCCCCCGCTATTACATTCTATATCGACATAATCGCAGCCAGGCGACTACCGTTAGTGCGGACGGCGCGCAGCGACCCAGTCGGAGACTCGCCGGGCCGAGGTCACCGGGAAAAGGGGGCTGCACCCGTTTCCGGCTGTATGGAAACGGGGCTTATAGCCTTTAGTAGCGAATTGTATCGCGTTCACTTTAGTATACACCGGAGGGCAAAAACGGACGCTTTTCGCGCCGCGAAGGCCCGAAAACCCCCTTGGCGCTAGCGCCAATGCGGTTTTTGGGGTCGTTTGGTAAGATAGGCAAGACGAAACTTGATCCTGTTTGATCACTTCTTACGCGCTTTTGATCGGAACTTGATACCGTTTTGCATCCGCCGAGCGGTTTTGGTCACCTCCGATTATATACTTTAGTATACCCTATCGGGATAGTTGGGATTCTCCGCCGACCCTTCCAGGGGCCCGAAATAAATGAGGGACACCCATAGAGGCCCTCCAGGCGGCCGGACTGACGCGCCGGAAGGCCCAAGGGTGTCCCCCTTTTAATTACGAGGGGGCGTCAGGAGCACTACAGGTAGTGCTCCTGACCCACTACCCATGGGGGTGGCCGAAGGCTGCAATTTGCGCGGCGGGTCAGGGTACGCGGTTAGCGTCGCGCGGGGTGGCATGCCCAGCGCGCTGTTCGCTGGGCATGCTGTCGCCGCGGCCATGGAGCATGCCCACAGCCTGCCCGCCTGTGGCGGGCAAACGGCGGATCGCCCAGGCGACCAGGCTGTAGGCATGCCACCCGGCAGGGGAAGGAACACCCAAAACTGAGCGGTTACTGCCTTGCGGCGATTCCAGGGGGCGGAAGTCTACAAGATTGGCAATCTGGGCAATTTGGGCAGGCCGGTCGGAAGGGCTGCTGCCGGAGTACAAAAAAAATCCCTCCGCGATTGGACTTCACCCACAATGTGATGTATACTGCCCCGTGCCGTGTGCTTAGGTTTTGGGTGCGCTGGCGGCTCGCATGCCGTGAGCCGGTCTGTTCTGCGCTTAGGCAGGCGGCAATCCTCATGGCCGATGTTCGGCCCGGACGGATTCTCGCTTGCGGACGTTCGGCGGGCCGTGGTCGATGCATCGCGGCGGGACGTCCGTTGGCAAGATGGGTTTGCTGAGGTGGAAAACTAACGGCCTTTGGTTGGTCCCGTTGTGGGAGGAGCAGTGTCTGTGAGCGGCAGACGGTCCACGGCCTGCGGGCCATCGGATATTTGGATATG
>JAPLMO010000059.1 GCA_026386995.1 Planctomycetota bacterium
CCGGTCGGGCCGGTCACCAGAATGACGCCGTGCGGCCGATCGATCTGGTCCTTCAGCAGCCGCATATGGTCTTCCTCGAACCCGAGGCGCTCCAGGCCGATGAGGATGGAGCGGTTGTCCAGGATGCGGATGACGGCCTTCTCGCCCTGGGTCGTCGGCAGGGTGTTGATGCGGAAGTCGACGTACCGGTTGCGGACGATGGCCCGGATGCGTCCGTCCTGCGGCAGGCGGCGCTCGGAGATGTCGAGGTTCGCCATGATCTTCAGGCGCGACACCAGTGCGGGGTGCATCGTCTGCGGCGGCGACATGACCTCGAACAGCACGCCGTCGATACGGTACCGGATGCGCATCTTCTTTTCGCCGGGCTCGATGTGGATGTCGCTGGCGCCGTCCTTGACGGCGTTGCAGATGAGGTAGTTGGCCAGGCGTACGACCGGCGATTCCCCGGCCACGCGGGCCAGGTCGGCCACGTCCTCGTCATCCTGGACCACCAACTCGACCGAGTCATCCGTGATGTCGCGGATCAGGTCATCCAACTGAAAATCGTCCGCGCCGCCCGTGAGGTCTTCGGTGGCCTTGTTGATCTCCGTCAACGTCGTGACGGCCAGGCGGACGCGGCGGCCCAGACGCCGGCGCACCTCGTCCAGGAGGAACACGTTCGCCGGGTCCGGCGTAGCCACCGTCACACTGCCGTGCTCTTCGTCCTCGGCAATCACCAGGACCTTGTGACGCCGGCAGAAATCGGGCGGCAAAAGTTCCTGGACCCGGCGGGGAATCTCCATCTGGCTGACCCGGACGAATTCCAGGCCGTACTCCTCCGCCAGCGAGGACATCACGTCGTCCTCCTTAGCGTAGCCTTTGCGGAGCAGAATCTGGCCGAGCCGTTCCCCGGGGCTGTTCCGCTGAAGCGCCAGGCACTCTTCCAGTTGGCCCTGCGTCAGCACGCCGCGCTCGACCAGTAGATCGCCCATCCGGGTGCGGGACATTGTCGCGGCCCCGCCGTCGGTTTCTTCCGCTACGGTCTTCTCAACCAGTTTATCAACGGCCATTCGGACTTCCTTTACTGCCGGCCTTCATTCCGATCGGCATGCACACGTCGACGGTCTCGCCTTCAGAAGTGAGGCGCACCCGGTCGCGCTCGATGGCCCTGATCTGGAACTCCTCGACGGCATCTCCGACGCGGCAGAGGTTCCCGTTAATTATCGCCAGGCGGCTGTGACCGGCCACCAGGACGGATCCCAGAACCAGGCGCGAGGCGGCCTCGCGGATGCGCTGCGTCTTGGCCCGCGCCTCGGCCGCGGGGTCGAGCGCCGCGGTCGTGTTTTGGGCCTGGGCGGCCGCAGCCTCGGCCGACGCCTTGGGCTCGATTGCGACCACAAACGGGTTCGACCTGATGTCCTTCAGCGGCACCTGGCGTTCGGCCACGTAGCCGTCGAATTTCTTGACGAGTTCTTCCACGCGGGCGAGCGTGAGGTCCTTGGCGCCGTCGGCGTCCGCGCTGTCGAATCCCTTCAGAATGGCCGCGATGTCCTGGGTATCGGCGGCCGGCGCCGCGCCACCCACAGTGGTCACCGCCGCGGCCTGTTTCGGGCTGCTGCCGCCCAGGAACTGGTAGGCCACCACGCCGGCGCCGGCAAGGGCCAGGGCCGCCAGGACGAGCACCTTCTTCTTGTTCTGGAATCCCGAGCCGGCGGACTGGGCGCGGCCCGAACGGCGCTCCGGGGCCGTCGGCTCCAGGCCGCTGTCCGACATGCGGAAGCCTTCGTCTTCTCGTTTCATTTCGATTTCTCGAAGAAGATGTCCATCAGCAACTCGGCCTGGACGATGCCCTCTTTCATCGGTGTCTTGGTAATCTGCATCTGGCGGATCTTGGTGAGGCGCGGCAGTCGTTCCAGGCTTACCAGGAAGTCGTAGAAGCCCTCAAACGGCCCGTCCAGCGTCAGCGTGATGGGCTGCGAATTGTACCGCGCCTGCGCTTCGGGGGCGGCGCAGCGGATGCTGCGCGGCGTGAGGGACTTGGCTTCCGCGATGACCCAGACTTCGCGGAGGATGACGTCGACCTCGCGTTCCTGCGGAAGGCGGTTCTCGAAGAACTCCAGCGCGCCTTCGAGGCGGGCGACTTCCTGCTGCAGATCGTTGATGCGCCGGGCGACGCGCTCGAGTTTCACGAGTTGGCCGCGCAGGTTGTCCACGGCCGCGCGGTCGCTGTCCGCCCGCTGGAGCATGGGCAGAATGACGAACCATGTTGCGGCGGCCGACATCAGCACGACCGCCACCAACGTCAGCAGAATGCGGGTCGAGCCTTTCATAACTGGTCTTTCGCTGCTGGGGCAGGGGCCGCCGCCGTCGCGGCCGGCGCTGCCGTGGGGCCGAGCATCTTTTCAGCATCAGGGCTCAGCCGGAAACTCAACTGGAACTTCCGCATCGTCAGCGTTTCCTGGTACGGAAACGACTCGGAGTACTGGAGGTCCACGTCGCGAAACAGCGGATCGGCGGCAAGGCGCGAGATGTACTCCGCGACCTGCATGTCCGTCGGCGCAAGGCCCTCGGCGTGGAAGGTCCACTGCTTGACCTTGATCGTGTTCGGTTTGCCTTTGCCGCTCTTGCCAGCGTTCTTGGCCGGCGCTTTGTCGGCGTCCTTTGCGGCGGCCGCCGGCGGCTGGGCCGTGCTTCGCGGGGCCGGCACCTCGACGTCTTCGAGTTTCAGCACCAGGGCGGTCAGGCTTGCCTTCTGCGGCAGGTAGTTGGTCAGGCGCGCCAGCAGCGTGCTCCTCGGGACGCGTTCCAGGAGGTCCGAACTGAGTTCCACTTTGTGGACCAGGCCGGCCTTTCGCTCCTCGAGGTCCTTCAGTTGCTTGATTTGGAGGGTGGCCTCCTGGTACTGCTTCTCCACAACCGCGCGCATCCCGGCGCTGCTGAACATCGTCACTGCCGCCAGCATGCCGGCCAGACCCAGCCCCACGGCCGCCAGCCCGCCGATGATGAGGCAGATGATGTTGTCGCGACGCCGGCCCCGGCGTTCCATGTAATCGCACGGCAAAAAATTTATGATATTAACCATGCTGCTATTCCTGGCTCACTGAGCCGCAAACAGGCTGAGGCCGGCGGCTGCCGCCATCTCCGGCTCGGGTTCTCCCTGGCCGGACGGACCCCCGATGACGCTCAGGGGGTTGCCGATGTCGCACGGGACGCCCACGTGGGCGCCGACGACCCGCACCAGGGCGCGGTCGCGCGCCTCCGGCCCGACAAAAATGATCCGGTCCACGTGAGTGCCCCGCGACAGCGAGGCGTAATAGCGCCTGCACGACTGTATCTCGTCGACGATGTGCTCCAGGTCGAACCGGATGCAGTTGTACGCTTCCACGGCCTCAGGCACCGCCGTCGTGGCCTCGCGCCACCGGGCCCGCATGGCGGCCGCTTCCGGCGCCGTGATGCCTTTCGCGTGGGCCAGGGGATCCAGAAGGTTGTCGGCCCCCAGTTCCACGCCCTTCACGAAGTTCATTTCTTGCCCGCGCGTGATCGCCACGTAAGTGGCCCGCGACCCCAGATAAACGATCATCAGGGACGGCGGACCTTCCGGCGTCGGGTTCGCGTGCGCCGAGGCAAACATGTATGGGTAACACATGGCACACGGCTCCACGCCGACGCCGACCACGGTAAGGCCCAGGCGCGCCACGGCCGACACCTGCCGCTCGATCGAGTCGCGCAGCGCCGCCAGAACGATCACGTCCTGCTTCGTCTCGTTGTTCTCCGAGACCATGCCGGCCACGATGTGGCGGACCTCGGCCTCTTCGGGGTCAAACGGCAACTTACCGTGCAACTCGTTCAACAGGGCCCCTTCCAACTCCTCGGGCTGGATCGGCGACAGGCGCACGTGCTGGATCACCAGTTGCTCCGGAGGCAGGCTGAGGACCGCCTCGGAGCCGCGGAACCCGTTGGACGTGATCTTCTCGCGAATGAACTGGCGCGCCTCTTCGTAGCGGCTATCATCTAATCCGGACAAACCCTGGGCCGCGGCGCTGCCGTCGGCTTCCGCCTCGGAACCCTGGGCCGGCACCGGCGAAAACCGCTTCGCCGCCTTCGAGACCACGGCCACGGTGCCCTCGGTCTGCTCCAACTGAACCATGTAAACAGCGTCCGCGTTCAGGTGGATACCGATGGGCAACAAGGTTCGTTTAGCGCGCGCCATAGCGCACTCCTTCAGCAACCAAGGGCCCCACGAATGCACGGGGGCTCCAACTATAAACAGTACGCCTGGGACCCGTGTAGTCAAACGATCGCACGCGACCACGGGGGCGCCGGGCATTGGCGACAGACGAGACGCCGTAAGCCCCTATTTTACAAGGTGTTAGGCGCATGCTTCCCATGTGGTGGCAGTCCGTGTCTTCCGTTTTATCGGTAGGGGGGTGTAAGGCAACGGTGAATTTCGAGCGTTTTTTGCCCGGCCCGGTGACGCCTTATCGTTCGTCGGCGGGTGCACGCCGCGAACCCGACACCCAGCGCGTAGGCACTATGGCCGAGGTTACCGTGTTATCTTCGGCAGGAATCCGGCCTGTCTTCAATGATTTCATGCCTGGGGCATGGCGCCCCTCGGACCGCAGCCTGTAGTTCAGCAGGGGGCCATGCCCCCCGAGGCGCAGTGCTTTGTGTTCCTGTTTTATTGTTGACAGCCTTGTGCAGGGGGCCTAGGATGCACCTTGTTAGGGAGGGGCGTATAACTTGCGTCGTCGCTAAGGGAGGAATCTCATGAAGCGCTTGTTGGCGGTGTTGGCTGCATTGGTTGCCGTGTCCGTCGTCGGGAGCGGCTGCGAGACGACCGCTCATGACCGCTATCGCCAGATGACGTACCGGCGGGACATCGACGCGGATGCCTTGGGCATCCAGGATGATTTCGATGCCGGTGTCCTCCTGGCGGACCGGCCGACCCACCTCTCGCCTTGGTATCACAAGTAATCGGCGGTTGTCCTGACGTGCCACGAAAACCAACCCCCTCCTTGCGAGGGGGTTTTCTTTTGACGGGTCCTGTCCAAGCGGAACACGCAACAAGACGGCGGAATCCGGTCGTCCGGATTACGTCCTGGCGCACGCCTCGCCGCGGTTGCACGCCCCGGGGGCGGCGTCGAGTTCCTTGCCGGGCTCCAGCGAACGCACCAGGACCTGCTTTGAGCGGCTGCGGTCGCGGAACACCGTGATGCCCTTGCAGCCGGTCTCGTAGGCCATCTGGTAAATCTCCGCAACGTGCCCGATGGTCGCCTCGAACGGCAGGTTCACGGTCTTGGAGACGGCGTTGTCGACGTGCTTCTGGAAGGCGGCCTGGACCTGGACGTGCCACTTCGGGTCGATCTCGTGGGCTGTGATGAACAGCCGCGCGACGTCCGCCGGAACGTCTTTCACCTCGGCTAGCGAGGGTGCGGCGGCGATCTCGTCCAGGAGGTCCGGCCGCCAGAAACCGCGCATGCGCGACACCTCCTCGAAGAGCGGGTTCACCTCGAACAGCCGCGCGCCGTCCAGCACGTGCCGCTCCATCGCAAGGGCGAAGATCGGCTCGATCCCGGACGAGCACCCCGCGATGATCGAGAGCGTACCGGTCGGCGCCACGGTGGTGCGGCAGGCGTTGCGATAGGCGGGCGATTCCGGCCGGTCGTAGATGCTGCCCGGCAGGTTCGGGAACTGCCCGCGCTCGGTCGCCAGGTCGGCGCTGGCGCGATCGGCCTCGTCTCGGATGAAGCCCATCACCTCGCCGGCCGCCTCGAGGGCCTGCGGCGAGTCGTAGGCGATGCCCAGGCGGATCAGCATGTCGGCAAAGCCCATCACGCCCAGGCCGATCTTGCGGTTGCCGTGAACGATCTCGGTGATCTGAGGCAGCGGGTAGCAGCTCTGCTGGATGCAGTCGTCCAGGAACCGGACCGACAGCCGCACGATGGCCCGCAGATAGTCCCAGTCGATGCCGCATGGGCCGACGACCTTGTTGAGGTTTATGGAGCCGAGGTTACATGCCTCGTACGGCAGGAGGGGCTGCTCGCCACAGGGGTTGGTGCACTCGATGGGCCCGAGGCGCGGCGTGGGGTTATCGAGGTTTATGCGGTCCAGGAAGATTGCGCCGGGGTCGCCCGTGGCGTGGGCCTGCGTTGTGATGGTCTCCCAGATTCGGCGGGCGGGGACGCGCTGCATGCGGCGGCGGCCGTGCGGGTTGAGGAGGTCGAAGTCGCGCCCTTCACGGACGGCCTCCATGAAGGCGTGGGTGCAGGCGATCGAGATGTTGAAATTCTCGAGTTCGCCCTCTTCGGTCTTGGCCCGGGCGAAGCGTTCGACGTCGGGGTGATCGCACCGCAGGATGCCCATGTTGGCCCCGCGGCGGAACCCGCCCTGGCTGATCGCGCCGGTGGCGTAGTTGAAGACCTTCATGAAACTGATCGGGCCGGAGGCCCGGCCGCTGGAGGACTCGACGAGGTCGCCGCCGGGCCGGATGCGGCTGAACGAGAATCCCGTTCCGCCGCCGGACTTATGGATAATGGCGGCGTACTTGATTGCGTCGAAGATCTCCGCGATGTCGTCGGGCACGGGCAACACGAAGCAGGCGGCCAGTTGCTGGAGGCGGCGGCCCGCGTTCATCAGGGTCGGCGAGTTCGGCAGAAACTCCAGGCGGGCCATCATCCCGTAGAACTGTTCCTCCGCGACGTGCGCATCGTGGGCCGTGCCCCACACGAGTTCCGCCTGGGCGATGTTGGCGGCGACGCGGCGGAGCATGTCTTCCGGCGTTTCGATCGGCTCGCCGCGGTCATCCTTCTTCAGGTAACGCCGCTCCAGGACGATCCGGGCATTCTGCGAGAAATTGACCTTTGCGGGCGCCTCGGCGTGAATGATCGGGATTTTCATGGTCCACCCCCAACCCGTAGCACATCTTCTGGTAATTATACGACCTGTGGTGTCAGGGCGTCTATCCGCAATGCGGACGGTCTTACGGCTTCGGCTCGGCGTCGGTATCGGTTCCGGCCTCGCATTCGGGCTTGTCGCCGGCTTCCGCATCGGCCGGCGGCTGATCCTGGGCGGCCGCAGCGGCGCTTGCGTCGGCGCCGGCGTTGACCTCGACGCTGGCTTCAGCGCTGGCCTCGGCGCCTTCGCCCTTCTTGCCGAGAAGTTCCTCTTCGGAGTAGATGGGCTTGAAGGACTCCACCTCGGGTACCTTGATCGAGTCTAGAATGTGGTCGAACTCAGTCTTCTCGAAATCGACCTCTTCGATCATCTCACGCAGGTCGTCGGTCTGGCGGACCGAGGGGCGGCGGGGGCCCTTGCGCTCAAGGGCCTCCTTGTACGCCTCGACCCCGAGCGGCGTCTGCTGGACGGGCGGTTCAGCCGTCGGCTCGCACAGGTAAAGGCGGAGGTCCTTGAAGTCGGCGGTCTGCTCCGCGCCGATCCGGCGCTGCCGCACGAGTTCCAGGACGGCGATGAACATCGTCACCAGGTACACGCGGCTGTGGCCGCCCGTGAAGAGTTGCGTGAAGAGGAGCGATTTCTCGGCCTCGATCCGTTCGATGAGTTTGCGGGCGGCCTCTTCGACCGGCGTATCGTCGTAGATGACCTGGCGCGCCTCGGAGTATCCGAGGGTGCGGATCACCTGGCTGAAAGCGCTGATGAGGTCCCAGATCTCGGTGCCCTTGAGGAAGTCTGTGGGCACCTCCATGTCGGACTCTTCCGTCAGGCCCGCCAGGGCGCGGTCGTCGACCTGGCGCGGGAATCGCCGGGCCATGTCGCGGCCGCGGTCGTCGAGCATGGCCGCGGCTTCCTTGAAGCGGCGGTATTCGATGAGTTGGCGGATGAGCGTCTCGCGCGGGTCTTCCTCGGCCTCAGGCTCCTCGCCTTCCTCGGGCTCGGGGGGGCGGGGCAGGACGGCGGCGCTCTTCAGTTCCAGCAGCGTCGCGGCCATGACGATAAAGTCTCCGGCCAGTTCGATGTCTAGCGACTTCAGCAAGTCGAGGTACGCGATGTACTGGTCGGCGATCCGCAAGATGGGGATGTCGCGGATATCGACCTCCTCGCGGCGGATGAGGTAGAGCAGCAAGTCCATCGGACCGTTGTAGATTTCGAGATCGACTTTGTAAGCCATGAGAGCGTACGCCTCCAGGCGACGACAGATTGAACGGCAATGTTCAATGCTCAATGCTCAATGTTGAATGTTCAAGTGGCCACAGTGGCGGGCATGTCCCGCCTCCGGCGCACTTGAACATTGATTATTCAACATTGATCATTCAACATTTTCTTTCTTAAAGGTTTCCCAGCCCCGTGAGCACCTTGATTTCATCCAGCGTTTCCCTCGCCACCGCCTGCGCCCTGCGTGCCCCGTCGGCCAGGATCGTGTGCAGTTGGTCCGGATGGGCCTCGAGTTCGGCCCGCTTGGCGCGTGGCTCGGCCAGGAACGCGATCAGCACTTCGGCGAGGTGTTTCTTGCAGTCCGTGCAGCCCCACTTGGAGTTGCGGCACTTGTCGGCCACGTCCTCGTGCGCCGCAGGGTCGAAGACCTTGTAGTACTGGCACACGTTGCAGTCTTCCGGGTGGCCGGGGTCGGCGAGCCTGATGCGCAGCGGGTCGGTGATCATCGACATGACCTTCTTGCGGATGGCCTCGGGCGGGTCGGCGATGTCGATCTGGTTGCCGTAACTCTTGGACATCTTGCGGCGGTCCAGGCCCAGGAGGCGCGGGCTGGCGGTGAGTTTGGCCTGCGGCTCGACGAGGGCCGCGGTCCTTACGAGGTTGTTGAAGCGCCGGACGACCTCGCGGGCCAGTTCCAGGTGCGGCAACTGGTCCTCGCCGACGGGCACGAGGTTGGCCTTGTAAATGGCGATGTCGGCCGTCTGGAGCACCGGGTAGCCCAGGAAGGCGTAGTTGTGGATGTCCTTGGCCGTGAGTTGCTGCATCTGCTCCTTGTAGGTCGGGTTGCGTTCCAGCCACGAGACGGGCGTGTAGGCCGAGAGGATCAGGTGCAACTCGGCGTGCTCCGGCACGTCGCTCTGGCGGAAGATGACGCTGCGCTCGGGGTCCAGGCCGCACGAAATGAAGTCGATGAGCACCTCGCGGGTGTTCGGGGCGATGGGCGCGGGGTCTTCGTACTCGCTCATCAGGGCGTGGTAATCGGCGATCATGAAGAAGCAGTCGTACGTGTCCTGGAGCATCCGCCAGTTCCAGAGCGCCCCGACGAGGTTCCCCAGGTGCAGCCGGCCCGTCGGCCGCATGCCGCTCAGGATGCGTTGACGACGCGTTGTTGAGGGACTTGCCATGCCAACCTCCGAATTGCTATCCGAACCAGGCCTGCGTGATGCCCGGGCCGGCGAAGACCTGCATCAACAGCACCAGGGGGGCTTCCAGCGGCCGGATGTTCGTGTAACCGAGAAAGTCGAAGTGGACGTTGCGGTTCAGGACGATGAAGCCGATCAGCAGGAAGATGCCGTACCGGCTGATTTTGCCGAACTGCATTGCCATCTCGCCCGGCAGAAGTTCCCTGAGAATGTGCGAGCCGTCCAGCGGGAAGATCGGCAGCAGGTTGAAGACCGCCAGGCCAAAGTTCAGCAGGCACCCGTACAGGAGCATCACGAAGATGATCTTGCCGACCTGGTCGATGGCATACACCTCGGCGCCGAACACTCGCAGAATGAGCGCACAGACGATGCCCAGGGCCATGTTGGCCGCCACCCCCGCGCCGCTCACGAGGATTTCGTCGCGCTTCGGGTTCTCGTAGTTGTACGGGTTCACCGGGACTGGCTTGGCCCAGCCGATGGGCCCGATGAAGAGCATCACGGTGCCGATCGGGTCCAGGTGGTGCAGGGGATTGAGCGACACGCGGCCCAACCGCAAGGCCGTGTCGTCGCCGCATTTCCAGGCCGTCCATGCGTGCATGAACTCGTGAATCGTGAGGGAAAACAAGACTACGGGCGCACGCAATAGTATGTCTGTGATGTCGAAGTCCACACGCCGTCTCCCATGGCCCGTGCCTGTGCCGTCGTTGTCGTCTGTCACTTTAGCGGGCCAGCGGGCGCAAGTCAACGGATAGAATATGACAGCGCTACTTTCAAGGTTTTGCGCGGCGGGTACGGAGACCCGCCGCGCAAATTGGAATCTAGCGCTGTCATATAGAAGCAGGGACGGGAAGGGGCGCAGGGACGAAGGACAACCCCGCGCCCGCCTCTCGCTTTTCGCCGTTTGTGGCGTGACCTATCGCCTGCGGGCTGCTATACTTTTTACCACTGGGTACCAGAGGAGCGAGCGTATGTACGAGCCGTCAAAACAGGAATTCATCGCCCTGGCGCAACAGGGCAACACCATACCCGTCTACCGCACTCTCCTGGCCGACCACCTGACGCCGGTGCTGGCGTTCCGGAAACTTCTGGCCGAGGGCGAGCAGGGGTTTTTGCTCGAGAGCGTGGTGGGCCTCGAGCGTGTGGCGCGCTATACCTTCCTGGGCGTGCGGCCGCGCGAGACGGTCCGCACGTTCGCCAACCGCTTCGAGATCATCCGCGGCGAGAAGACCGAGACGCTGGATTGCCCCGACCCGCTCGCCAAACTGGCCGAACTGACGGCCCGTCACAAGGCCGTCCATCACGGCAGCCTGCCGCGTTTTGCCGGCGGGGCGGTCGGGTACGTCGGGTACGACATCATCCGCCACTACGAGCGCCTCCCCAACTGCCCCAAGGACGACCGCGGCCTGCCCGACATGGTCTTCGGCTTCTACGACACGATGGTGATTTTCGACCACGTCCTGAAGACCGTGCAGGTGGTCTCCAACGCGCACGTGGGCGGCGGCGCCGACCTTGCGGCGGCGTACGAGCAGGCCTGCTCGCAGATCGACGCCGTCGTCGACCGCCTGTGGCGGCCCGCGCCGTTGAAGGTCGAAGACATGGTCCGCAACGAGCCCGTCACGATGCCCTTTGCGGCGAACTTCAATCGCGACGAGTTCTGCCGCGCGGTCGAGGCGTGCAAAGAGTACATCCGGGCGGGCGACATCTTCCAGGTGGTCCTCTCGCAGCGGCTGCGCGTGGAGTCCGGGGCCGATCCGATGGACATCTACCGGGCGCTGCGGGTCATCAATCCGTGGCCGTTCATGTTCTTCCTGCGCACCAAGGACGTGACGCTCCTGGGCTCGAGCCCCGAGATCATGGTCCGCGTCGAGAACGGTCTCATCACCAGCCGCCCGCTGGCCGGCACCCGGCCGCGCGGGAAGTCCCCCGAGGAAGATAAGCGGCTGGAGGAGGAACTCCTGGCGGACCCGAAAGAACGGGCCGAGCACATCATGCTCGTGGACCTCGCCCGGAACGACGTCGGCCGCGTGGCCAGGTACGACTCCGTGAAACTGGCCGACGTGATGCACGTCGAGCGCTACAGCCACGTCATGCACATCGTCTCGAACGTGACGGGGCAGTTGCAGGAGGGCCTCTCGGCGCTGGACGCACTGCGCGTCTCGGTGCCCGCCGGAACGGTCTCCGGGGCGCCGAAGGTGCGGGCGATGGAGATCATCGACGAGTTTGAGCCGACGAAGCGCGGCCCGTATGCCGGGGCCGTCGGCTACATCGACTACGCCGGCAACATGGACACCTGCATCGCCCTGCGGACGATGGTTCTTTCGGGCGGCCACATCGACGTGCAGGCCGGGGCGGGCCTTGTGGCAGACAGCGTGCCCGAGCGCGAATACGAGGAAACGCTCAACAAGGCCCGGGCGCTCCTCCTGGCCGTGCAGATCGCCGAGCGCGGCTTCGGGCCGGCGTGAAAAGATTGTGGATTGCGGATTGCGAATTGCGGATTGAAAGATGTAGGGTGGGTGCTCCGCACCCACGCTGTGTCTTACTCTTTCACCGTCGGGTTCCGCCGCGCCCCCGCGGCCAGTTTCGCCTTCAGCGCTTTTAAGACCCCCTTCGGCACCAGCGGCGAGACGTCGCCGCCCAGGGCCGCCACCTCGCGCACCAGGTGCGACGAGATGTACGCCACCCGCTCGTCGGCCATCACGAAGACCGTCTCGATGTCGCTGATAGTGCGGTTCGTCAGGGCCAACTGGTACTCGTACTCGAAGTCCGAGTGCTGCCTGAGGCCCCGCAGGATGACCGAAGCCCCGTGGCGCCGGACGTACTCGACCGTCAGGCCCTCGTAAGCATCGACCGTCACGGCCGCCAGGTCGCCGACGGCGTCGCGGACCATCGCCAGGCGCTCCTCGGTCGAAAAGAGCGATTGCTTCGCCGGGTTGGTCGCCACCGCGACGATGAGGCGGTCGAACAGTGCCGCCCCGCGGCGGATGATGTCCATGTGCCCGAGCGTCACGGGGTCGAACACGCCCGGATAAACCGCCACACGCTGCTTGCTCATCGACGTTACCTCCACGCGAGGCTCGTGATACACGATGCTCCCGCATCGGGCTCGAAAGGCGCCTTGCACCGGCACACTGATTGTAAAGTCGCTTCAACCCGCGGGCAAATGAAATGGCGTTGACAGCCGCTGCCGGCAGCCTTATTGTAACTTAAATGAAGCCCATCCAACTCATTCCGGTGCTGGTCATCGCCGGCCTCTTGGCCGGCGGCTGCGGGGAGATGTCATCGCGGGCCTGGCAGCATGCCCAGTTGCCCACGCATGACTGGCAGAGTGCCTTCGACGTTTCCCATGAGGTCCTCAAGAAACACTTCGACATCGCCGAGGCCAGCGTGACGAAGGGTACGATCGTCACCAAGCCGGCGGTCTTCGACCGGCCCCGCAGCGGCACGCTTGCCGACATCCGCGGCGCGGGCGGCCGGTGGCGCCGCACGGTCTCGCTTGAACTGTCGCGCGGCGGCCTGGCCATGGATGCCCGCGTTGCGGTGATCCTGGAACGCGAAGGCACCAACGCCGCCATCGCCATCGCCGAGTCAGGTGGCTACGGAGAGCGAGCCGCCGACGTGCCGCGCTCTCAGCCGCTCATCAGCGAGCGCGGCCGCGGGCCGGCGCCCGTGTGGGTCGAGGTCGGCAGCGACGCGAACCTGGCCCGCGAGATCCTGGCCCAGATTTCCGAGCGGCTCCAGAAGATGGAAAGGCAGGAGGCGCCGCCCGCGAGCCAGTCACCCCAGGAAGCCGCCGAGGAGACGCGCAAACTCGGGGCCGAGGCAACCAAATAGCCGTCCGCATACCTGCCCCCATCGTCTAGCGGCCTAGGACATCGGGTTCTCTGCCCGAAGACAGGGTGTTCGAATCCCCTTGGGGGTACCAGATTCTCCGGAAACCCCGCCGCAAGCGGGGTTTTTCGTTATTCTCGCGCGGCCCTCGCGGAACTCTGGGCTTACCTTGCCGCCGCCGCCCTGGTCGTCCTCCTAGCAGTACAGCGCAACTTGGGCATTTGCGCGGTGGGTCTCCCGACCCACCGCGCGACGAAACCGTGTTGGCGCGGTCGAAAACGCAGTTAGCGCGGCGGGTCGGGAGACCCGCCGCGCTAAGTTGCGCTGTACTGCTAGCCCGCGCCCGCGTTACGCGGTAGGCCGCTCGCTGGTGTGGCTGTTTTTCTCCCCTCTCCCCGCCGCGGGAGAGGGGGCGGGGGTGAACGGCTGTGTCATAAGCCCCACGTATGCGTGGGGATAAAGATTGCGGCCACAAGTTCCTTGACTTCGCGCCAAGATGTAGTATCTTGCTTGACGGTGACCGAGGGCTGATGGGGGTTGGCCCGAGGTCAATGTACAACTGAATAGACTGACCGGGGGAGGTGGCCGCATGCGGCCGCTTCCCCCTTTTCGTTTTGTGGTCTTGCGGGCAGCCTGGATGGGCGCCGGGGAGCCGACCTAAGCAACGGGACGATGTTCTGTTGGGGGCTCGCCCATGCATCGCCACCTGCCGCCGAAGTCCGCCGCACTCGTTGCACTCCCGATCAGCCTTTGCCTGCTTGCTGCGGCGCTGTTGTACCTCGCGCCGTCGGCCACAGCAGCCGACAAGACCTGGGCCGATGGAACCGGCCAGTGGGATGTCAGCGGCAACTGGTCCCCCAGCGGACAGCCGCAGGCCAGCGACAACGTGTACCTTACGCAGAGCGACGCCACCAACCGCACGGTGACGTACTACAACACGACCAATCCCACTGCCCTCCTGTACACGCTGAGAATTGACGCCACGGGCACCGGCGCCATAACGCTGGACATGCCGAACGCCCATTTGCTCACGGTATCCACTGAGTACGTCGGCTACTCCGGCAAAGGGGCGATGACCGTACGCAGCGGTGCCCAAGTCACTGGTTCCACCGGCTACCTCGGCTACAATTCCGGTTCGACAGGCACGGCCTCGGTAACGGGGGCCGGCTCAAAGTGGACCAGCGGCGGGCGCCTTTATGTCGGTAATTCTGGTACTGGCACACTGAATGTTGAATCGGGCGGCCAAATCAGCAATTCCTACGGCTATCTTGGCAACAATTCCGGTTCGACAGGCACGGCCACAGTGATGGGGACCGGATCAAAGTGGACCAGCAGCGATGTCCTCCATGTCGGCAATTATGGCAATGGCACGCTGAATGTTGAAGCGGGCGGCCAAGTCAGCGCCTACGGCCAAATCGGCTACAAATCCGGTTCGACGGGCACGGCCACGGTGACGGGGACCGGCTCAAAGTGGACCGGCGGGGTCCTCTATGTCGGCAATTCTGGCACTGGCACGCTGAATATTGAAGCGGGCGGCCAAGCCAGCCATTCCTATGGATACCTCGGATTCAATTCCGGCTCGACGGGCACGGCCACGGTGACGGGGGCCGACTCGAAGTGGACCAATACTATTTACTTATACGTAGGATATAACAGCCGCGGCACGCTGCACATTCAAGCGGGCGGTCAGGTCATCAATAACGAGGGCTACCTCGGCTACAATTCCGGTTCGACCGGCGCAGCCACGGTGACGGGGTCCGGCTCAACGTGGACCAACAGCGTATTACTCTATGTCGGCAAATCTGGCAGCGGCACGCTGAATGTTGAATCGGGCGGCCAAGTCAGCAATTCCACAGGCTACCTCGGCCAATTATCCGGTTCGACCGCCACAGCCACGGTGACGGGAACCGGCTCAACGTGGACCAACAGCGGGTCACTCTTTGTCGGCTACTATGGCAGCGGCAAGCTGACAGTGACCGATGGTGGGCTGGTCTCCGCGGGCACGTTGTTTGCTTCAACGAGCGATCTGCGGGGTGACGGGACTATTACAGTCACCCAAGGCGCGGTCCTTGACGCCGCCCTGACCTTTGACGCTGCACATGGAACCACGACCACGCTCTCTTTCGGCTCAGGCGGCACGTTGAGTGTGAGCGCGGCTTCAGCCGGGGCGTTGGGCGCCGGCTACAAAGGGGCCGGGACACTGCGTATTGCTGACGGGGTAACAGCCGCATCTGCCATAGGCTACCTCGGCTACTTTTCCAGTTCGACCGCCGCGGCCACGGTGACGGGGGCCGGTTCTAAGTGGACCAACAGCGGAGACATCTATGTCGGGTACAACGGCAGCGGCACGCTGACGGTTGAAGCGGGGGGCTAGGTCAGCAATGACGGGGGCACCCTCGGCTACTATCCTGGTTCGACCGGCACGGTTACGGTGTCGGGGGTCGGTTCAACGTGGACCAATATTACGAATATTTATGTCGGCCGCGAGGGCAATGGCACGCTGAACATTCAAGCGGGCAGCCAGGTCAGCAACTTCACGGCCTACATCGGCGGCAGTTCCGGTTCTACCGCCGCGGCCACGGTGACGGGGGCCGGTTCCAAGTGGACCAACAGCGGATACCTCTATGTCGGCAACTCTGGCAACGGCACGCTGAACATTGAAGCGGGGGGGCAGGTCAGTAACACCTATGGTTACCTCGGCTACAGTTCCGGTTCCACCGGCAGGGCCACGGTGGACGGAAGCGGGTCCGCCTGGAACAACACCGGTTCCCTGTATGTCGGGGGCACAGGCGGTACCGCCGGCGGCACTGCTTCCGTGACGGTGCAGAATAGCGGCAAACTAACGGTGGCCGGAACTCTCATTCTGTCGAAGGCCGACAGCACGGCGGACATTAGCGGCGGCACGCTTACGGCCGCAACGATTGTCAACTACGGTGCGCTGACGGTTCAGTCCGGGGGTGTTGTAACCGTGACCAACCGCATGACGAACAGCGGCAGCCTGACCGTCAACGACGCCATGCTCTCCGCCGCAACGATCACCAATACCGGGACTATCCGCGGCCGGGGCGATATAAGCGGTGTTATCACCAACAATGCAGGTGGTATCGTGGCGCCGGGGGCAAGTCCGGGGATTTTGACGGTTGATGCCATAACGTTCGCCAGCGGCAGCACGCTTCAGATCGAACTCGGCGGCACGGCACGCGGCACGGAGTATGATGTGCTGGCGTCGAGCGGGACGTTGACGATGCAGAGCGGGAGCACGCTGGCCGTCTTGCTGATAGACGGGTTTGTGCCGCAGGGGGATGAGGTGTTTGACATCCTGGATTTCGGCGGCAGGAGCGGAGAGTTCAGCACGCTCAGCCTGCCCGACCTCGGCAGCGGCCTTTCGTGGGACACGAGCGACCTCTACACGAGCGGCACGATCACCGTGGTCCCGGAGCCGGCGACGCTGGCGCTGGTGTTGGTGGGTGCCGCGGCTACAGTCCTACGGCGCAGGCCTAAGTAGAACCGCAGAAAGAATCATTCAATCTTTGCGCGGCGGGTCTCCGTACCCGCCGCGCAAAGGTGCGTAGTCGCGTATGGAGCGGTGGGTACGGAGATCCACCGCGCAAAGGCTCAATGAACGGAACGTTTTGCGGTTCTACTTAGCGGCCGGCCAAGGAGTTCCTCGATGCGGGCGAGGAAGGCGGCGTCGCCGGCGGGGCGGCCGGTGCGGGTGCAGCGGCGGATCGTCTCGACCATCGGCGCATCTTCGCCCTGGCGCAGCCACTCCACCCAGTCTGCCATTCTCCGACTTCGTGGTATTAGCCAGGGCCGTTCCTCCTCAAAAGGGTTCAACTGCTCGAGCATATCGTATATGCCCACGGAGGAACGGCCCACATGTTGCCTTGACCGCCGCCCCTGCCGCAAGATATAGTCAATGACCGTTGACGGGCGCCTGTAGCTCAAGTGGATAGAGCAACGGCCTTCTAATTCTTGCCGGGAGGTTCTCGCAAGTCCTTGTTATTGCTGTAATTGCGCCTGCTGAAAGGACTTACGGCCGTTTTCGGAATACCGCTGGAACCGCTAGAACCGCTGGAAACCGCCCGTCCGGTTGTCGCGACAACCGCCACTTGAGCAAGACAACGGTCTGCAAAACCGGCGATCCCTTCGGTTCACGATTTGCCGCCACACGTTGAACAGTAACTTCCTCTGGTGAACACTGGTGGCGAGTTGAGCCTGACGCGATATGTGGGACGGGAGAGACCCCACTGGAGTGTCAGCCACAAAGTGACCTTGCAGCTCAGTCTTGAGGGCACTCCTGGCTGCGGCGGTTAACCGCTTGGTTGCAGGTTCGAGTCCTGCCCGGGGAGCCAACCTCTTAAAGGCCGCCTTCGGGCGGCCTTCTTTTTTTGAGAGCGCCGTGGGCCGTAACTCGCGCCCCCAACTACGCTTGTATCAAGGGTTTGCGGCGAGCTCTCTTGCTCTCGATTTTGGCTACCTGTTAAACACAGGAGGCGTTTGTTAGGCTCTTGTCCGCCCTAACTCTCCGACTAGAGCGCGGCGGCCCCGGACCCTAACAGGCTCACAACCTCTTTCGCAACAAGCACTTAGAACGTGTATGAAAACCCTCATGCCGCCGGCTTGAGGCGGCGGAGCATCAAGTGAGTCATGGCCAGATATATCACGGCTTCGCTGCTTTCGGTGAGCGTCTCGTAATCTTTGCTCAGGCGGCGGTATCGTCCGAACCAGG
>JAPLMO010000334.1 GCA_026386995.1 Planctomycetota bacterium
GCCTTCCGGCGTCGTAGTGTTGCGCCCATCGTCGTCGCGGTAGGGATAAGGGCGGTACGTCGACAGGGTCCATTCGGCCACGTTCACGTGCATGTCGTGCAGGCCCCAGGCGTTCGCGGGCCCTGGTCCAATGTCGTGGCTGTACCAGGTCCAGGTAGGCGGCTTGGCCCACGTGTGCTGGTCCTGGGGGGTATAGACCCTGGGCTTGGGCAGTTCGCAGGCGAAGGGGCCGGCGGCGCCGGCGCGGCAGGCGTATTCCCACTGGGCTTCGGTCGGCAGCGTGAAATGCCGGCCCGTCTTCTGCGACAGCCACCGGCAGAACTCCACGGCCTGCTGCCACGAGACCCGGACGGCCGGCTGCAGCGGCCCGTTCATCGGGGCGCCGCGCCGCTCGATGCTGTAGTGGAGGAAGCCCAGCCGCTCCAGGCCGCTGTCATGCGCGGGGTCGAACCGCTGGAACTGGCCGTTGGTGATCTCGAAGCGGCCCATCCAGAACGGCTTGTCGACGCGGATGCGGGTCTGCGGCCGCTCGTCCAGGGCGCCGTCGGCCGCACCCATGATGAACTCGCCGGCAGGGACGAGCACCATCTCGAGCATCACGCTTCCGCCGAGGTCGATCTTCTGTTCGGGCTTGTTCGGCGCCGTCGTGGCCGCCGGGCGGACGATGTCCGCCTGGAGTTTCTGGGCCTGCTCGAGCGTGAGCGGCCAGTTCGGCATCGTCAGGGGCGCCGGAGCAGCGGCCACGGGCTGGGGCTTGACGGGCACGACGGGCCTGGTTTCCATCGGCGGGTAGGCCTCGGGGTCGAGGTCCAGGCCCGCGTACTGCTTGGCCAGTTGCATCCGGCGCTCGTGGCCTTTGCCGGCGATCTGGCGATACTCGCTCCACGTGCCGTGGTCCGGCACGTTCAGGTCGATCCAGGTGTAGAGGCGGTCCCATCCTTCGGCGTCGAGTTGCACGCCGTAGTGTCCCTTCTTAAGCATCTGCACAAGTTCGCTCGTGCTGGCGTGCCACTCCATCGGCTTCGGCAGATGGTAGTCGCTTTCGGGGCCCGGCCGCCGCACGAACGGATGCAGCGACACGTAGGAGCCCGTAAATCCGTTGCCGTCGCCGGCGACTTCGCGCGCACGGGCGGGCTGGTCGCGGCTGAAGTTCGGGACGGCCTTGCCGTCCGGCCGCGGCTTGCCGTCGTGACACGACACGCAGAACTTGTCAAGCACCGGCTGCACCTCTCGCTTGAAACCGAACGGCCGCGCGGGGCCGCGCCACGGCGTAATCGGCACCGGGCCGGCCTTCGTGGCCAGCGTCAGGCGCGCGGGCGGCGGGCCGCTGCTCTGCGGCTCGTGGCATCCGATGCACGACGCCACTTCGCCCGGCATCGCCGTGTACCAACTCCGCATGACCTGGACGGCACGGCCTTCGGAATCGAGCGGCTGAACAACCAGCGGCACGTTCGCCGGGGCCTTGAACATCGCCGAGCCGTCCTCGTACACCGGAACGGTCCCGAGGATGCGCCTGGCGTCCCACGGGCCGTCGATGGCGATGTGGCTGTGGCCGCCCATCCCGCGGTACCCGTTGTGGTTCGTGAAGACTCGCAGGTTCTTCACCGTGCCGCGCGGCACGCCCTCCAGGCCCTTCCCCTGGTAGACATCTACGAGGTACACCGTGGCGGTCTTCTCCTGCAGTTTGACCTTGTCGGGGATTACCGGCGGCATGGGCATCCGCCTGACCGGAACCGGCTCGAACATCGCGTAGCCGGACTCCTCGTGCAGAAGAACTCTGTTGTCGAAGATGTCGACCAGGTAGACGCCCCAGTTTGCGTTGGGGCCCGGCTGCATGGCAACGAGGAAGTACTTCTCATTGAGCGGCCACGGGTGCAGGAACTTCGGCCACGACCCATCGACCAACGCGTCCTCGATCCTCGCCGGGACAGGCTTGCCGTAGCCGGGGATCCGTTGGACGACGCCTGACGTCTCGTGTCGCCCCTCGGACGGGTCGAAGAGGATGAGTTCGCCCATGCGTGGCACGCCGTGATGGCCGGAGATGACGGCGACGATCTTCGTCGGGCTGCCCGGGATGGGGCGGGCGTAGAAGATCGAGTTCGGCCAGTACGAGTTCGAGCCGTAGTGTTCGAACTGCGCGGTGCCATCGGGGTTCATCTCAAAGAGGATACGCGTGAAGTAGTGGGGCGTGTCGCTATACTCCCAGCGCGTGTAGAGGACGCGACCGCTGGGCAGCACCGTCGGGCACCATGAGTGGTCCTGGTCGAACGTGAGTTGGCGGATCGTCTTGCCGTCCTTGCCCAGCAGGTACAGCGCCCCGACGTGGTCGCCGCCGCCGACGCACGGCACGCCCAGGTAACAGGCGGTGGAGCAGAAGATGATGCGACCGTCGGGCAGATAGCAGGCGTCGTAGTTGTCCACGTCAGGGTGCTCGCCGGGGGTCACCTGCCTGAGGCCCGTGCCGTCGATCTTGATCTCCCACACCTGGAACCTGCCGTTCGTGCCGGGCTTGGAGAAGATGAGGCGGTCGGCGTTCCAATGGAGTTCCATGTCGCCGACAAACTCTTCGCCCTGCGGGCGGTAGAACGTCTTCAGGGGCGCCTGCGGATTCTTCATCGACAGGACGGCGATTTCGTTATTGTAGCCGTGCGGCCCGATGGTGGAGTTGCCCTGCCAGTTCTGCGGCAGGCCGAGATTCCTCGTAGCGCGTTTCACCAGGAGCACCTGCTCGAAGTCGATCGCGGGGTTTGCCAGGAGCGCGTCTTTCGCCAGCGCCGCGAGGCCCTTTTCGATCTTCTCCTTGGATGTCGCAGCGCCGCCGGCCTCGCTTGCCTTCTCCAGCGCAGCCAGGCGCGCAAGGTACTCCTTCCCTTTCGGATACTTCGGACCGTAAGTCTCGACGAGGTCGGTGATAGCGCGGCGGAGGGACTCGTACGTAATGCCCGCCTCGGAGGGCGCCGGGGCCGCGTCGGCCTGGAGAATAGGCATGGCCACTACGGCAAGCCACACGATGACTGCCAATCGATAACGCATTCCCCTCTCCTTCACAGGTGTTCTACGCCTCGGCCTGTCTTGCGGCCCCCCGCCCCGGCAAGGCACAGGCATCCCCTATAACATATACGGCCTAAGTCTACGTCCTTCTGTAGTCGTTTGCCACAGCAAATCCGGGCCGAGCCGTGTGCGTCGGTTACGAGGCCGGCACGGTCACGCAACAGCGCGCGGCTGCGCTACCCCGTTAAAACACGCTATACCCCCAAAAGTAACGCAGTATCTGTCTGGCTGTCGGCTTTTGGCTTGGCCAAATCCGAGCCGGCGGCTAAGATATGGCCCGTTCGGGGGAAACGCACGGTGTTTGAGCGGGGATGCTGCGATTGGACGGTCTGACACGGGCTCTGGTTGAGGGGGTGATCGAGGTCCTGCCGCCGCGCGGACCGGTCCTGGAGATCGGCTCGCGCCTCGTGCAGGGTCTGAAGATGGCCAACCTGCGGCCGCTCTTTCCCGGTCTGGAGTACGTCGGGTGCGACATGGAGGCCGGCCCCGGCGTCGACCGCATCGAGCGCCTGGAGGCCCTCTCCTTCCCCGACAACTGGGCGGGCACGGCGTTGTGCCTGAACGTCATCGAGCACGCCTGGGAAGTCCGCAAGGGAATCGACGAAATCCGCCGCGTCACCGCTCCGGGCGGGATGGCGCTGGTCTCCAGCGCGTTCAGTATCGACATCCACGCCTTTCCCAACGATTACTGGCGTTTCACGCCGCAGGCCCTCCTGCGGTTGCTGGACGGATTCGAGAGCGTTCTGTACGGCTGGCAGGGACACGAGAAGTCGCCGCGGCTGGTGTTTGCACTCGGACTGAAGGACGGCCGCGGCGACCTCGACTCCCTGGCCCAGAACTGGCGCCGCCAGATCCTCGCGCACTGGCACGAGCAGCCGACGCTTTGGTCCCGCATCGGCGCCGGCATAGGCGGAACGCTCTTCGGCAAACGATACTTCCGCAACATTCGCCACTGGTGGGACCTGACGGTGCGCGTGGGCCGCAAGGGAGACCGCCGTTGAGCGGGGCGGACCTTTCCGTCATCATCGTCTCGATGAACTGCCGGGGCGAACTGGCCGAGTGCCTCGCATCGGTCGAGCGCGCCCGCGGCACGCTGGCGCTGGAGACCTTCGTGGTCGACAACGCCAGCCGAGACGGGTCCGCACAGATGGTCGCCGAGAAATTCCCCCAAGTGCACCTGGTAACCAACAAGCACAACCGCGGATTTGCGGCCGCCAACAACCAGGCCATTGCGCTCGCCGGCGGGCGGAACGTGCTGTTCCTGAACCCCGACACGGTCGTCAAGCCGGGGGCACTGGAAACGCTCGTGCAGACGCTCGACGGCGACAAAACGATCGGCGTCTGCGCCCCGCAACTCTTGAACACCGACGGCACGGTCCAGGAATCGTCGCGGCGCGAGCCGACGCCGGCAGCCCTGCTGCACCAGTACACGCCGCTTCGGCTGCTGCGGATTTTCAAGGGCGCGTACCGGCAATACAAGATGGATGACTTTGATTTTCGGGCGCCGGCCGACGTCCAGATCGTCATGGGCGCCGCCTTCTGCGTCCCATCGCGGGTGCTGGCGGAGGTGGGCGTGCTGGACGAGCGGTTCTTCGTCTATTTTGAGGAGATGGACTTTTGCCGCCGCGTCCGCAAGGCCGGTTACCGCGTGCGCTTTGAGCCGCGCGGACAGATCACGCACATCGGCGGCGTGTCGGCGGCCACGGCAACGAGCAACCTCTTCTTCTGCCGCAGCCTCGGCATGATCCTCCGCGAGGCGATGCTGCTGGTGGGAAACGTCGCGGCCGGCGGCGCCCTGGCCCTGGTGCTCCAGACGCAGCGGGCAAAGCGGCGGCTGGCGCGCGCCAAGTCGGCCGCGCGGTTCCTTTTCCGCGATGTGTGGCTGACACTTTTTAACGCATGAACCCAATTAGCGGCTGTTTCAGAACCGGCTTTCAGCGTATGATCGCGCGGCGGGCAGTCTTGCCCGCCGCGCACAAGACTGGTTTGTATGCGCGGTGGGCAAGACTGCCCACCGCGCGACACTCGTTATGCGGCTGCTTGCAGGTAAGACGATGGCGCTGATTCAGGAGAATCCGGACTCAACCATCGACCTCGAAGAGGTCCCGTGCGATTACTGCGGGACGACCGAGGCCGACGTCGTGTTCACCCACCGCGACTGCCTCGGCGCGCTGCCGGGAGAGTTCGCGGTCGTGGCGTGCCGCCGATGCGGCCTGCGGCGGACCAATCCGCGGCCGACGCTTGCGACGCTGGGCAACGCCTATCCGAGCGGCTATGCGTGTCACCAGGGTGGAAGCGTGCGGCCGCCGTCGGGCCTCCTGCTGTGGGCCCTCGTAAACTTCCGCAACTATCCTCTCGGCCGCAAGGCCCCTGCCCTGTTGCGCTGGCTGGGATGGCCGGCGGCGGCCCTGCGGCTGAGGAACCGGAAGTTCGTCGGCTACCTGGCATACGAAGGCGAGGGCCGGCTGCTGGACTTCGGCTGCGGCGGCGGGCGATACGTCGCGCAGATGCTGGCCGCCGCCTGGAAGGCCGAAGGCATCGACATGGTCTCCGCCGCGGTCGAGACCGGCCGGAAAGCGGGCCTGACGATCCACCAAGGCACGCTGCCGGGGACATCGCTCCCGAAGCAGCACTATGACCTCGTGACGATGTGGCACGTTCTGGAGCACGTGCCGAGTCCGATGGCGACGCTGAAGGCCGTCGGCGAGGTCCTGAAGCCGGGCGGCCGCCTGGCGGTCGTCTGCCCGATGGGCGACAGCCTGACGGCCCGCCTCTTCGGCGGCGCGTGGTACGGCACGGATGTGCCGAGGCACCTGACGCATTTCACGCACAAGACGTTGCCGCGGCACTTGGAGGCGGCGGGGTTTACCGTTGAGCGGGCGCACGCCATCCGCCGCCCGACGTTCGTCCGCCGCAGCCTCGCGATCTTTGCCGAAGATACCGGACGATCGTTCTGCGGGCGTCTGGCTCGCAGCCACGTGCTGGCACGGGCGCTGAGCCACGTGGCCCTGTGGCTTGGCCGGACATCGGAAGTGCTCTTCGTTGCCCGCCGAAAACAGTCGGGGACTATCGAATGAACGTAGTGCTGCTGAGGCCGCCGATGGAGTTCCGCCGGGGCTGGGACGTCGCCGCCCAGGCCGAGATTCCGCTCGCCCTGATGTACCTGGCCGCGGCCGTGCGGCGCGCGGGGCACAACGTCACACTCATCGACGGCTCGGTCCTGACGGAAGCGTCACAACTGGCGTTCAACAAGGAAGGCGTCCTGCACGTCGGCATGCCGTGGCAGGACTTTGTGCGCGCGGTGCGCGACGCCGCGCCCGACCTGGTGGGCCTCAGCAACCTGTTCTACACGCAGATGCCGCAGGCGCTGCGGGCGGCCCGCGATATCCGCGCGGCCCTGCCCAAGGCGACCATCGTCATAGGCGGGCCGCCGGTCACCGTCCGGCCGCAGGACTACCTGGCGGAGCCCGCCATCACTGCCGCCGCCCTCGGCGAAGGGGAAACAATCCTGCCGGCCCTGGCCGACGCCCTGGCCCGCGGCAAGCCACTCTCCTCAGTGCGAGGCATCGCCTACCGCGAAGGCGACCGCATCCAGGTGAACGAGCGGGCCGAGTACATCGACGACCTCGACACGCTGCCCGACCCGGCCTACGACCTGATCGACCTGGAGCGGTACATGCGCGTGGCCAATATGGACGGCTCGGGCCGCTGGCGATGGACGCCCCGCCGGATCCTCACGATCCTGACAAGCCGGGGATGCCCGTTCAAGTGCACCTTCTGTGCCGCCCACGTCCACATGGGACGGCGGCACCGCACGCAGAGCCCCGAACGGGTGTTGGCACACATCCGGTGGATCGCCACGGAACTCGGCGTCCGGCACATGCACTTCATCGACGACAACCTGGGCCAGAACAAGGACCGTTTCCACGCCATTCTGGACGGCCTCATTGAGATGAAGAAAGAGGGCATGCCGATCACGTGGGAGACCCCCATCGGCATGCGGACCGACAAACTCACGTTCGACATCCTCCGGAAGGCGAAGGAGGCCGGGTGCCAGGCGATCTTCCTGACCGTCGAGTCCGGCTCGCAGCGGGTCCTGAACGAGGTGATCGACAAGCACCTGCGCCTGGAGTCGGTGGTCGAGGCGGCCGAGGCGTGCAAGCGCCTGGGCCTGAAGGCCCGGTCGGGGTTCATCATGGGCCTGCCGGGCGAGACGCTCGAAGACATGCGGATGACGGTCGATTTCGCGCACGGGCTGAAGCGCCGCTTCGGCATCCGCGGCCACAACACGCTGGCCACGCCGCTGTACGGCACGCGCCTCTACGAAATCTGCGTCGAGAAAGGCTACCTCCGCCAGGAGATGACGCCCGACAACGTCGCGCGGTCGTTCGAGGAAGGCGGCATGATCGAGACGCAAGACTGGACGATCCCGCAACTTCGGGCGATGCGCGACAAGTTCAAGAGCCAGAGTTCGTGGCTCCACCGGACGGTGCGGAACCTCAAGCGCGCCGTCCGGGGGCGCAGGAAAAACGCCTGACCACCGGGAAAACAGCAAGCGGCAAAAAGCAATGACTAATCAAAAGACAAACGGAGAAACGGCAACTGGCCGGCGGGAACCGGGCATTGTCTTTTTGCTTTTTGTAGTTTGATTAGTCATTGCCATTTGTCGTTTGCCTTTTGCACTTTGCGCGGCAGGTCCGGAGACCCGCCGCGCAAACGTCATTTCTCCGGAAGCCGCAACTTCTGTCCGACGTGGAGGGTCGCGTTGGGCGATGAGAGGATGTCCTTGTTGGCCTCGTAGATCTTGCGGTACATCGAGGCGTCGCCGTAAACCCGCTTCGAGATTCCGATGAGCGTGTCGTTCTTCTGGACGAGGTAAACCTTTCCGGCGGCCGCAGGCGCTGCCGCGGGGCCGGCGGACGGGGCCGGCAACTTCTCGGCCGCGGGGGGCTTGTCGGGCAAAACGATCTTCTCGCCCACCCGCAGGGCCTTTGCGTTGAGGCCCGGGTTGGCGGCCTCGATGATCTCGGCGCAGCGGGCGTCGCCGTAATGTTTCATGGCGATGCCGTAGAGCGTATCGCCCTGCGCGATCGTGTAGGTGCCGCCGGCCGCAGACGGGTCGCGCAATTTCCACGAGCCGGTGACCACTTCGCCGGCGACGCCGCTCGGCCTCAGGGTCGGACCGGTCGGCCCAGGCGGATCGGCGCCGGCGACGGGCGTCTCAGACCGCCGCGCCAGCGCGGTGCCTTCGTGCTCGCTGGAAGAATGGACACCGGGGGTGCGGCGGCCGCGGTTGTCCGTCGCCGCGGCATTGTCGCCGCCCGGACCCGACAGCCGGTCGCGCCATCGCTGATACGCCGCCAGCGGATCGTTGTAAACGGGCGGATCGGCCGGCTTGACGGTCGGCGTCTTGGAGGCGACCGTGTCGGTCTTGCCGCTCCAACGGTGGCTGACGAACCAGACAACGCCCACGGCCAGGGCGACAACAGCCAGGACAAGCAGCACTTTCGTTACAGGACGCATGGCCTCTCCTCGCGGCTGAACAGGAACGGTATCTACACCTTCTCCCCGTCCCCTTATCGGAAGCCGCCTATGGCGAGGATTAGTTTTTCTGCTCGGTTCTTCGCCACACCGTCCGGGCCATGGCATAGGTGGCCGGGCACGTGGACAGCGCCAGAACGGCCGCCGGGCCGGCCCACGCAGGCATACCGGAGCCCTGCCCAAGGACGGCCATGCCGCCGAGGACGACCGCGGCCGGCGCCGCCGCCAGGCTGATGCCGGCCACAGCCTTGGCCGCCATCGGGGCCTTCACGAACAAGCCCCACGGGCGCCCATACGACAGGTTGTGGCAGGCGTCCCACACCAGGTACGTCCAAGCCAACTGGAGGACAGCCCAGATCCAACCCGCCGGCGAGGCGAAGAAGCCGCCCTCCCACGGCGGACTCCAGACCAAGGCGTAATAGGCCAGCAGGGCCACGCTGATGACCGGATACGACCACGCGTACACCTTCCGCAGGTAGTCGCCCATGACAAGGATCGGGCTGGCGATGGCCACCGACGAGTAGCAGCCGACGAACGTGCCGATGAGCATCACGAAGGCCAGGCCGTGGATCGACGAGGTCTTGCCCCCGAAGAAGTACAGCGCCACGACCGCGACGAAGACGGTCGAACTCGTCAGCACCGTCCGCGACAGCGTCTGGTTGATCGAGTTATTGATGATCGTCGTGGAGAGGTCGCCGTACTTGCCGCGGTTCTCGCGGATACGGTCGAAGACGACGATCGTGTCGTTAACGGAGTAGCCGACCAGCGTAAGGAAGGCGCCGATGAGCGGCAGGTTGACCTTCATGTCGGTCAGCATGAGCGGCCCCGCCAGCCACGGGATGAACTGAGCGACATAGACGGCCACCGAGACGGCGCCGAGGGCGATCAGAACGTCGTGGACCGTGGCCACGACCGCCGCGATGCCGCTGGAGAACTTGGCGAACCGGAACCAGATGTAAATCGCCATCAAACTCAGGGACAGAAGGATGGCAATGACGGCCTTGTTCCAGGCCTCGCGGGCCATCGTGGGCTCGAAACTCGTGACCGACGCGAACGTCTCCTGCTTCGCCAGCGCCAGGCGGACGACATCGCCCCAGAACTGCGGGCTTGGCGTCTCGATGTGCCTGCCGGCATAATCGTCGCGGACCCAGAGTTCAACCGACTTGAACTCGCCCGGCGTATCAGCGGGGGCCTTGCCCTCGACCTTCGCAACGGCGCCGGCCAGTTCCGGGAACCTGTCCCGCAGGAGCGTGTCGACGCGTCGCTGGACCTCGCCGAGGCTGAGCGGCGGCGTGAGGTCAACCGTCAGAAGGATTTTGCCGAGGTACTGCCGCATTTCGCGCGGGATGTACCGGACTTCGGCCGGGGCGGCCGAAGCCGCCGCCGGGGCAGGCGCCGCGGGCGCAGCCGGAGTCGCCGCCGGTGCAGCCGCCGCGGGCGTTGGCTTGGCCGGCAGGGCCTTCAGGAGCCGCTCGCGGATCATCTCTTCGGTAATCTCGGTCGGCGTAACCTGGACCGTTTCGGTGCTGCCCTCGGGGCGCATCGACTCAAACGCCTTGGCGATGGCGGCCTTGACGTTCTCCTCGCCGTTGACCTTGCCGCCCGTGGCGGGAACGCTGATGAGGAAGCGGCTGAGTTTGGATTCGCCGACGGTCTCGACCGCGTACTCGAGTTCCTGGACGGTTACCCCGGAGCCGAGGACCTCATCCGTCTTTTCGCGGACGATTTTGATGGGCACTGACGCCTCTCCCGCCTTAGGTTTCAGCGCCAGTTCGACCTGCGTGCCGCCGACGAACTCGATGTCGTACTTCTCGTCTCCGCGAGAGAGAAAGGCGACGATGCCCGCCACGGACAGGATCGCGGTCGAGACGAAGGCGAAGCGGGCGAACTTCATCCAGTCGAAGTTGGGCTTCTCGAACAGGTGGAACATCCGCAGTTCCTTGATCCAGCCCATCTTGATGCCGGTCTCAAAGATCATTCGCGTCACGACGACGGCCGTGAACATCGAGATGCCCAAGCCGATGATCATCACGATGGCGAAGCCCTTGACTTCCTCGGTCGCCAGGCCGGGCACCAGCAGGATGAACGCGGGGATGACCGTGGTGAGGTTGGAGTCGAAGATCGTGGTGAACGCCCGTTGGTAGGCTTTCTTGAGGGCAAAGCCGAGGCTGCCCTCCTTGCCCTTCTCTTCGCGCAGGCGCTCGTAAATGAGGACGTTCGCATCCACCGCCATCGCCAGCGACAGGATCAGGCCCGCGATGCCGGGCAGGGTCCACGTTTGCCGGATCCAGAACATGATACAAACGGTCATCACCAGGTTCAAGATCATCGCGAAGTCGGCCACAAGGCCCGAGAACAGGTAGTAACCGGCCATGAACAGGAACACCAGGCCGAACCCGATGATGCTGGCCACCATGCCGTTGTGGATATTGTCTTCGCCGAGTTCCGGCCCGACCGTGCGCTCGGTGACAGGGTCGCCGAGGCTGGCCGCCAATTGGCCGGAGTTCAGGACCGTGACGACCTCTTCCAGTTCCTGCGGCTTCTCATAGCCCTCGATGATGCCGCCGCTCGAAAGCGTGGCCTTCAGCGACGGGGCCGACTGGACCACGCCGTCCAGGATGATGCCCATCTGGCGCTCGCGCATCTCGGGGCTGGTGAGTTTGGCGAAACGCTGGTGGGCATGCGAACGCATCTGGAACGACACGACCTGCCGGCCCTCCGCCGTCGAGGCGAACGCACGGGACATGTCGCGGCCGGTCACGTCCTGGCCATCGGCCACGTTCACCAGGGCCTCGACGGTCCGCGTTTGCGGGTCGACGACGTAGACCCAGTTCCACCGCTCAAGGAGGTTGCCGCTCGGCGACTTGTACCACTCCCAGCCGCGCTTCACAGGGTACCAGCGGAACCGCGGGTCGTCGGGTGGCTTGCCTTCCTGCTTGAGTTTGACGAGGCGGTCGAAGTTGGCCTTCTCGCGGTCCTTGACCTTATCGGCCACGATACGGAACTCCAGGAACCCGGCCTGCTTGACGAGGCGCTTGACTCTCGTCACGTCCTGCTGGGCCGAGAGGGAACTCCTGACGAGGTTCTGCCAGTCGCCCATGCGCTTGGTTTCGCTCGGGGGCAAGGTCAGCAGCACCTCGACCTCGTTCCACAGGTCGCCCGCGGACTCGGTGCCGACGACGGCGATGGCCGAGGCCATATCCGGCATCCGCTCGCGGGCCTCCTGCACGAGGCGCGTCTGGATGTCCTCCAGGTACATCGCCGGGCTCATGCGGACCACGAGGCGCGTCCCGCCCAGGTACGCGTCCATCTTCTCCTTGATGAGGTCCGAGATCGCCTGGTTCTGCTGCCTCAGGGCCTGCTGGACGGCCGCCTGGAGGATCTCGCGGGTCGGGGCCGCGGGCGTAGCGGTCACCTTGGAACGACCCGGCAGGATGATCTCGAGCCGGTGCTTGCCGACCGCCCGCACGGTGTAGCCGCGCGTGCCCTGCGGGTCGATACGCTGGAGGATGACGGTCTTGGCGGCGGAGGCGTCGGGGGGCGTGCCGCCCGCTTCGGCGGAGTGCAACTCATAGATCAGGCTCGTTCCGCCCTGAAGGTCGATGCCCAGTCTGAAAAGGTCCCCGATGCTCGCCTGCGGGTCCGTGGCCATGTGCCAGGCCGGAAAGACCAGGACCACGGCGATGAAAATGAACGCTGCCCAGTAAACCCATCGGCTCATTTCTGCCTCGTTTCCATCTTGTTCATCAGTGCCTTACCGCCTCGGCCGGTGCGTCGCGGCGCCACGGCCCGCCGGACCGAACGGCTCCTCGCGCACAGGGTCCGGTTACTTGTTCTCCTCCGGCCTCTCGCTGAGTTTTCTATCCCCCGCCTCTTCCTCTTCGGTGACGACCTTGCTGATGGCCTCGCGGCCGAAGCGGATGCGGATGTCGTTCTTCTCGTCCACCTTCAGGACGACGTCGGTATCGGTCACCGAGGCGACGACGCCGTGCATGCCGCCTATCGTCATTACGTGGTCGCTTTTCGTAAGGTTTTTCAGCATCTCCTCGCGTTGATTTTTCCGCTGGCGCTCCTTTTTCTGCTGCGGGCGGATCAGGAGCACATAGAAGACCACGAACAAGAGGCCCAGCAGGATAAACATCGAGTAGTCGCTGGGCTTCACCCCCCCTTCGGCCCCCGGCGCAGCCGGCGCAGCCGGCGTCCCGGCCTCTTCGGCTATAAGCGTATAGGTTTCCACAGTAGAAGCCCTTTCTTTACGGGTTCATGGATGCGACCCAGTTGCCCCGGCGACAGTACCCTGCGCGCCCCCGAGGCGACGAAAGATGCATCCTTTTATCCGTTTCCGTAGTATCTGTCAAGTAAGCCTTGGGCCTCGGCCTCGAAACGGCCCGCCAGTATGGCCTGCCGCAGGCGCCCGAAGAACCGTGTAAAGAACCGTATGTTGTGTGTGCTGACCAGGATAGGCCCCAACATCTCGTCGGCCGCAAACAGGTGGCGGAGCACCCCGCGACTGAACTGCCGGCAGGCCGGGCAGTCGCAATCTTCCTCGATCGGCCGCCGGTCGGTCTTGTGCACCTCGTTGCGGAGGCGGATCTGGCCGTCGAACGTAAACGCGCAGGCGTTGCGGCCGTTCCGCGTCGGCAGGACGCAGTCGAACATGTCGGCCCCCGCCCCGACCGCCGCCACAACGTCGCGCGGCTCGCCCACGCCCATGAGGTATCGCGGCCGGTCGGCCGGCAAGAGCGGGGCCGTCCAGCCGACGACCGTCTTGAGGTGCTCGTGCCCTTCCCCGACGCTCACGCCACCGATGGCGTAGCCCGAGAAGTTCATCGCCACAAGTTCCGCGGCGCAGCGTTCCCGCAGGTCCCGCTCGACGCCGCCCTGGACGATCGGCCACAGGGCCTGGTCCTCGCGTTTGTGCGCGGCAAGCGACCGCACGGCCCACGCAAGCGTCAGCCGCACGGCCTCCTCAGCCTCGGCCCGCGGGCACGGGTACGGCGGGCAGACGTCGAGGGCCATGATGATGTCGGCCCCCAACTCATTCTGGACCGCCACGGCCGACTCCGGCGTCAGCATCATCTCGGCCCCATCGATGTGATTGCGGAAGAGGACGCCCTCGTCGGTCACGCGCCGCAGGGCCGCAAGGCTGAAGACCTGGAACCCCCCGCTATCGGTCAGGATCGGACCGTTCCAGCCCATGACGGTGTGCAGGCCGCCCAGTTGACGGATGACGTCGGCCCCCGGCCTCAGTGCCAGGTGGTAGGTGTTCGCCAGAACGATCTGGGCGCCCGCTTCGTGCAACGCCTCCGGCAGGATGCCCTTGACGGTCGCCTTCGTCCCGACCGGAATGAACGCGGGCGTCTCTACCGTGCCGTGCGGCGTAGTAAGCACGCCGGCGCGGGGGCCGATGGCTTGGCCGACGATTTGTTGCCATATGAAGGGTTCGGGCAATGCGCAATCCTCAAAGCAACACGCGCCCATCAAGATGGGCGGCTAACCAAACAACTAGTCCGTACTGGCAAAGGCCGACGCCGTGGCCCCATCCCCGCCCGTTGACAAGTGCGATGCTGCTGCCGCGGTCCTCGATGTCGAACCACGTGCTCAGGATGCGGCCTGGCCCCAGGATGCCGCGCCAGTAGTTGGAATCGACGATCACCGACGCGCCGGCCTCGTCCACGACCCGGATGGTGGCCGCGCGGCCGCCCTCGCCGAAGGTGCTCGCAACCTCGACGCGCGCGATGGCCTTCAGGCGGACGAGGGCCGTGTACCCGGTCTTCTTCAGCGCCTCGCCGATCTCCCGCTTCGTCAGGACCACTTCGGCCCAATGATACTTGGGCGAGTTGCGGCAGTAATAGCACACGACGCCCGCCAAGGGCGGCGGCGTCGTGCCGCCGAAAACGCCCCCCGACGGGACCGTGGCCCCGCCGCACGTCGAGTGAAACCACGCGGTCAGCACCTCGGACTTGCCCCACCCGGCATCGTAACTGGCGACGACCCCCTGTGTGGCCGCAAGGGCCCGCCAGACGGACTCCGCCTCTATGCCGCAACCCCCGTAGACTTGGCTCAGCGTGGAATCATAGACGTCGAAGTCGGTTTTGACGCGCGTGTTGCGCTCGGCCAGGGCGTAGGAGCGGGCGGCCACGGCCTGGGCCTTCAGGGCCTCGATGTTCCAACTGCTTGGCATTTCACCGCCGACGACGCCCGCCAGGTAATGCTCCATCGGCAGGATGTTGATGACGCGAAGCGTACCGGTCGTGGTCGGAAAAAACCGCAGGTATCCGCGGTAATACCGCTCGCGTTCTTTTCCGCCGACAGTCTGGCGGACCCAGATGGCGCCGTCGGTCTCAGCATAGAGTTCAATGCCGCCCCGCATCGGCGGCTGCCCGGCAAAGACGATGCCGCCCGAGTTGCAGGCGACTTCGGTCCACTCCATTTTCTCGCCGGCGGCCAACTGGCCGGCCGGCCCGATCACCCGCCAGGGGGCCATGACGGCCACCCAGACCGTGGGCGTCTCATCGCCAAGGCGGGCCCGCACGATGGGCTGGTCCTTGACGCCGACGGAAGGCGCCGGCATCGGCCGCGGCCGCGGCTTCTCGCACGAGCACCCGCTGAGCAAAATCACACCGAGGCCGGCCAAAAGCGCCAGCCGCGTTAGCCAACGACGTACACTCACCTTCGGTTCGCGGCGAAACGCATAATGCCGACCGGCTTCATTATTCATGTGTGCCCCTGTCACCGGCCGCACCGCGATGGACGTGCAACCGCGTCGGCGCGAAACGCTCTTCTTCGCTGAAGATACAGCCGCAGTATTGCTGACGGTACAGACTTCTCCGCTTGGCCTCTTCGTGGGCGCCGGCGGCCAGCGGCCGGAAGTCCTCGTAATGGAACCGCAGGCCCTTCTCGGCGGCGGCCTCCTGGCCGATGCGGCGGATGGCCTCGTGGTCCTGATGCACGGACGAAAGCAGCGTCGTCGTGATCGCTTCAACCCTCTTCTCGGCGGCCAGACGGGCCGTCTCCGACAGGCGCATCCGCCAGCACGCCAGGCACCGCGCGGGGCGGTCCCAAGGCGCGGTTTGCGCGAGGAACGGCTTCAGGCCGTACCGATCGTCGGCAATCAGTTCCAGGCGCTCGCGCTCGGCCAGGACCTGGACGGCCGTCAGCCGGCTGCGTAACTCGACCAGCGGATGGATGTTCGGATTATGGAAATGCAGGGCCACGCGGCCGGCGTGCCGCAACGGCTCCAACACAGCGAGCGTGCAGGCGGCACAACAGACGTGAACCAGAACAGACCAGTTTCAAGTTCCAGGTTTCAAGTTACAAGTTTCAAGTCACAGATTCCAGGTTCCAGGAACTTGAAACTTGGAACTTGAAACTTTTTTCAACTTGCGAGGTTCATGCCGTGGCGGCGAAGGACCTGCTTGATCTCGTTCAACGAAGTCTCGCCGAAGTTCTTCTGGCCGAGGAGTTTCGCCTCCGTCATCGCAGCCAGTTCGCCGAGCGTGGCGCAGCCGAGGCGCTCCAGCGCCTTGCGGCTGCGGGCCGACAGTTCCAGGTCGGCCAGGGGAGTCTGCGCCCCGGTGGATCGCGGCGCAGGCGCCACGACGGGGGGGGCCACCACTCGCCTCTCTTCGGCGGCCTCGACGGTCATGCCGAGCCTCAGGTTCTTCGAGGCCAGCATGTCCTTGATCTCCTGGAGGCTCGTCTCGCCGAAATTCTTGTACGAGAGCAGTTCCTGCTCGCTGTGGCGGATGAGGTCGCCCAGGGTGCGGATGTTCATTTTCTTCAGGCAGTTGCGGCTGCGGACCGACAGTTCGAAGTCCGTGACGGGGATCTCGAGGACCTGGTTGCGCTTGTCGCGGCGGCGCTCGCCTTCCTCGTCATAACACATCATCTTGGAGGCCTCGGCGTCGCGCAGAAACAGACGCGCCCGAGGATGGTTCGGTTTGCCCTTCAGGACCTTCTTGAAGCAATCGATGGCGTCGTCGTAGCGGCCGACGTCCTCGTACAGGACGCCCAGGTTGATGAGGGCGCCCTCGTGGATGGGCGGCTGCTGGATGCACTGCTTGTAGTAGTCGATCGCCAGGTTCTCTTCGCCCCGCAGATCGTACAGGAAGGCCAGCCGGAACAGCGTCGGGCGGTGCGTGGAGTCCAGTTGCAGGGCCCGCTCGTAGGCCTCGATGGCGTCCTCGTAGCGGCCCTGGGACTCGCGGACGCGGCCGAGATCGAACTGATACGCCGCCGTCTCCATCTCGCCCTTCGGCGTCTGGGCCAGGCGTTTCTCGGCGTCGCCGATGCGCCCCTCCATACAGGCCTTCTCGATTTCACTGAGTGTCTTGGGCACAGCGTCACCTCCTCTATGATGCCCGCGCGCAGACACACTTTGCCCGCCGCGTAAAGCGTGGTATTGTACCGTTCTTCCAGAAGGATGCAACCCTTCTTGTGCCACTTTCCTTATTGTAACACAGCCGCTCAGTTTGGGGCGCTCCTTCCCCTGCCGGGTGGCATGCCCACGCCGCTGTTTGCGTGGGCATGCTCCTTGGCCGCGGCAACAGCATGCCCAGCGAACAGCGCGCTGGGCATACCACCCTCGTAACTGACGCACGCAGAAGGCAGGCAGACCGCCTCTCGGGCCGGCCTACGGCGCCGCGAGGGCCTTGACGTGGGCCACGACGCTACGGCCCAGGGCGACCGCATCGTAGCCGCCCTCCAGGACGCTGACGATGTGGCCCGAGGCGCTCGAGTCGGCCAGGCGCCGGACGCGGCGGGTGGCCTCGGCGTAACCCTCTTCAGTGTACGCGAGGCCCCCCAGCAGATCGTCCTTGTGGCCGTCGAAACCGGCGGAGATAAAGACCAGTTCAGGCCGGAACGCTTCGGCCGACTTCAGGCCTTCGTCCAGCACCGCCAAGAACTCCTTGTCGCCGCTTCCCCTGGGCAGCGGGAAATTGCGGATGTGCCCTTGCCCCGGCCCCTCGCCCGCCTCGTCGGCCTTGCCGGTCCCGGGGTAGAATGGCGACTGGTGGACCGAAATATACATGACGTCGGGGTCGCGCCAGAAGGCTTCCTGCGTACCGTTGCCGTGATGGACGTCCCAGTCGACGATGACAATGCGACGGGCGCGATGCACCGCCTGGGCATGTCGCGCGGCCGCCACCACATTGTTGAAGATGCAGAAGCCCATCGCGCGATCGCGGCAGGCATGGTGTCCGGGCGGTCGCACGGCGCAGAAGGCGCTGCGGATCTGTCCCTTCATGACGGCGTCGACGGCCGCACACACGCCGCCCGCGGCCAGGACGGCGGCGTCCCACGTCTCGCCGCAGGCGTACGTGTCGGGGTCAAACCACGCCACTTCCTTCGAGCGGGCCGTGGCCCGAACGCGGGCGATGTGTTCGGGCGAATGGACCCGCAGAAGGCACGCCTCGTCGGCCGGCGTCGAGGGGATCGGGGCGAGGGTATCCCAAAGTGCCGCCTCCTTCAGCGCATCGCGGATCGCTATCAGGCGCGCCGGGCACTCCACGTGGTCCGGCCCTTTGTGGGCCAGGTACCGGTCGTCCCAGACAAGGCCGACGGTCATGGGAGGTCCCTCCGAGGCCGGGGCCGCGCCTTTCCTTGCGGCCGGTTCGGCGGCAGGCGCGACCGTGGCGGTGGGTACGGAGACCCGTCGCGCCACACTGTTGCAGGACTATTGGCGCGGCTGATTCAGCGACTCTCTCAGCCGGGTCAGTTCATTGAGGGCCGGCCACTTGCCGAAGGCCATGATGCAGAGCATGATCAGTTCGCCGAAAGGAACGAGCATGAGCAGGCTCAGGGCTCCCGAGTATCCAGCCTTGGAGAAAATCTTCCACCAGCAGATGATGACAAAGACAAGGATCGCCAAGGCAATGATAGCGACGATCCCAGCAATGATGAGGGAAATCCCAAGTCCCAGGGCCGCCTCGCCACCGTGTCTGCTGAATTCGTGCATGGTTTCTCCTTTTGAGGTGGAATGCTTTCGTCCGCTCGACCGACCGGCCCTGCCGCCGGCAGCAGGAGCGAGTTTAGGATGCGCCAAACACAGGCGTCAAGACATTTCGCGGCAATTCGCTTGCACTCGGCCGCCGGACGCGCTATACATAGGGTCATGGGCCGATGGTGCACGCAAGCCTTGTAAAGGATCGGAGTGAATCATGAAACGTCGCACCCCTATTCTCCTGGTCGTTGCATGGGCTGCCGGACTGGTCCTGGCCTTTGGCGCGGGTTGCGGGGGACCCCAGAAGAATTCGGCCGTATACTATGCCGAGATGGCGCCGGCCAAACGCATCCTGACCCTCGAAGCCGACGGACCGACGGCCAAAGGCGCCCAGGAAGCCATCAAGGACCTGCTCGGGTCCACCGAGCCGCTGTATCGGGCCCAGGCCGCACAGACCTTGGCCCTCTGGGCCGCCGCAGGCGACGCCGGCCTGGCCGTCCCGGCCATCACGAGCGCCGATCTCCTGGTTCGCAACGTCGCCCAGGCCACGTACATCGAGCACAATCCGCGCAGCTACGGCCTGCTGCTTGTCCAGAACAACACCATTGTCGAGGTCCAGCCTAAAGTTCTGGCGGCGCTGTACGAACTGGGCGATCCCCAGGGCGTTTCAAGCCTGGAACAGGTGCTCACGCCCATCCAGGATCGCCTCCGGCGGAGCCTTTCGGGCGACGCCGATGAAGCCGTTCTGGCGGCCGACCTACTGGCAAACATCAGCGACGTCGGCGCGCGGCGGATGCTGATCCGTCTCGTCGAATCCGGCGAAGGCCAGGTTCTGGCAAAGGCCACGCAGGCATGCGTCACCAACAACATGGGCCTCGGGCCCACCCTACTCCCGCTGGCCTTCGGCGACGGCGTGATCGGGCGCCGGGCCGTCATGACAGCGCTGGTTCTCCATCCCGACCCGCGCCTGGCAAAGCTCATGGTGGCGGGGCTGAATGATGCGGACCCTGCCGTGCGGCACAATGCCATCCGCGCCCTGGGCAACCTGAACGGCGCCGCACCTGTTGAAGAACTGACCGCGAAACTTCTGGGGCCCGGCGAGGACAAACTCGATATTATCCGCGCCCTGGGGGCCATCGGCGCTCGCGGCGCCGAGACCCTGCGGCAGTACCTGCGCCGCGGCGCCCCGCTCGTGCAACTTGAAGTCACCGCCCTGCTCGCGATGGCACCCTACGCCGGCCGCGATGACATCCCGTGGGTCACCGCGCGCCTGAAATCCAACAACAAGTACGTCCGGGCGGCGTCGCTGGTGGTCCTGGGCCGCATCGGCAACCCCGAGGCCCAGGCCGCCGTCGTGGAGGCCGTCAAGGACCCCGAGACGCTGGTTCGCGCCTCCGCCGCAAGGGCCCTCGGACAACTCGGCACCGTCTACGCCTGCAAGGAACTCCTATTCCTGCTGGAGGATCCGTCGCCGGTCGTTGTTTCGATGGCCGCGTGGGGCCTCGGCAAGGGCGACTACAGCGAGGCCGTGCCTGCGCTGGAGAAGATCGCCCGGACGCGCCAGCCGGCCAGCCGCAGCATCAGCGACCTGTACAGCGGCCCGGAACTGGCCGCGCTGGAATCGCTCGGCAAGATCGGCGGGCCGCGGGCCGTCGCCGTGCTCGTCGAGAGTCTCGGCGCGCCCGGCTGGCAGACGCGCGCCACGGCCGCCCAGGCCCTGGGCGTCGCAGGCGACCACTCCGACGCCGTCATCCAGGCCCTGGAGAAGCGCATCCAGGACCCTGTTAACCTGGTGCGAGCCCAGGCCCTTCTGGCCCTGAAGGCCCTCGGCAAGACATACGGGGCCGACCAGTTGAAGGCCATGTAGCGCGGGGGTTTATCCCCCGCGTGGTCCTATCTCAGATTGTAGCGCGGGGGTTCATCCCCCGCGTGGTCCAACGCGGGGCACAAGGCCCCGCGCTACGGCGCGTGAGTCCGCGTAAAGTCTTTCTTCTCACTATCCGCGGTACACCGTATAATCATGGAAGTGCGGGGCCGCACTATTGCGTTGACGAAACGGCTGTACATTGAGGGACCGTGCGGTGGCTACCCTCATCCACATCACCCATGAGGCGTACGAGAAGATGGGCGGCATCGGCGCCGTCCTGGAAGGCCTGCTGACGGCCCGCGCTTATCAGAGCGTCGTCGACCGGACGATCCTCATCGGCGCCAGCGAAGTCCCCCCGCAAAAATCCTGCGACCAGGAGGTGACCGTCCTTTACGAGAGCGGCCGGCCTCCGGCTGACGCCCCCGAAGCGACGGCGCTGGTTCCTATATTCCGGCAGATCGAGGCCGCCACCGGCGTGCGCCTCCTGTACGGTCGGCGCTCAGTGCCCTGCCCGCTGGAGACCCGCCGCGCCGAGGTCGAGTTGCTCCTGCTGGACGTGCGGCAGGCGCTGCCCGGCCCCGTCAACCACCTCAAGGGCCAGTTGTGGGAAGCCTACGGCCTGGCAAGCGACCGTTATGAGCGGGAGTGGGGGTTCGAGGAATGGATGCGCGTCGCCGCCCCCGCGATGGAGGCGATCACGGCCCTCGTCAACGGCAACACCCAAGACGCGGTCCTCATCAGCCACGAGTTCATGGGCCTGCCGACGCTCCTGGCGGCACGGTTGCGACAGCCCGATCTGCGGACGGTCTACTGGGCTCACGAAGTGCCGACCGTCCGAGACCTGATCGAAACCGAAGCGGAACTGCGGCTCGTCTTCGACCAGGCGCTTCAGACTCGCCGCGGCGTCCGCTCCTACGAATCGCTGCTGCGGGAGCGCGGAGGCTACAAGTACGCCCTGGTCAGCCGCGCGCACGTCGCCCATCGCGTGTTCGCCGTCAGCAACCGCATCGCGCAGGAACTGGAACTGATGTCGCCCGATTTCCGGCGCACAAGCGTCGAAATCGTGTACAACGGCCTGCCGGCCCGGCCGATCGACCTGGCGGAGCGCCTGCGGAGCCGCAACCTGCTGCGCCGCTACGCCGAGACCCTGACCGGGTCGCGGCCGGATTTCGTGTTCACGCACGTCGCGCGGCCGGTGGCGTCGAAGGCAATCGAGCGGGACCTCGTGGTCCTGGAGCACCTGGACGACCGCCTGGCCGACCGCGGGCAGTCGGCCGTGCTTCTGCTGCTCGCGACCGATGGCGGCCGGCGCGACCCCGACGTCGTCTGCCGCATGGAGGCCGAGTACGGCTGGCCCCTGAGTCACCGCGTCGGCTGGCCCGACCTCGTCAAGGGCGAGGTGCCCATCGGCAAGGCCGTCAAGGAATACAACGGGTGGGCCCGCGCCACGCGGGCGGTCCTCATCAACCAGTTCGGCCTATCGCGAGAGACGTGCGGCAGGCGTGTGCCGGAGGAACTCTCGTTCCAGGACCTGCGGCAGGGAAGCGACGTCGAGTTCGGCCAGAGTTCGTACGAGCCGTTCGGCATTGCGCAACTCGAGACCCTGGCGTTCGGCGGCATCTGCGTCCTCAGCCGCGCATGTGGCTGCGCGCAGTTGCTCACGCGCGTGGTCGGGGGCAAGTTGCCCCCGAACGTCCTGATGGCCGACTACTGCCCGCCGACCGATCCCGACTGCGAGTGCCTCACTGAAAAAGACACCCCACGAATCGAGCACGAGGTGGCCGCACGCCTGGCCCGGGAACTCATCGACCGCCTGCCGCAAAAGGAGAAGGACTTCGCGCGGCTGCTCGAGACGGGCTGGGCAACCGCCGAGAAAATGAGTTGGCAGGCCGTCTGCCGCGAGTACTTCGTGCCGGCCCTGGAGCGGTGCCTCGGCCGGCCGATCCGCCGCCGTGCGGCCAACGCCGGGAAGTCCCAGCGCCGCGGCGGGCCCCAGGAAGTCGCGGGAACGCGCTGATGTGATTTGCGCGGCGGGTCTCCGTACCCGCCGCGCGAAATACGCAAGTTGCGATGTCGTACTAGTGTCACGATTGACTCTGCGGGTGCCACGGCTGCGCCTTGTGCAGCCGTGGTCTTCGGCAGGGCCGCACGGCTGCAAACTGCGCAGCCGTGGCACCCACATAATTAAAGTTGACGCACTACTGGAAAAGACCCATCATCTGGAGCACGGTCACAAAAGGAGGCGGGCCATGGCCGAACTAAAAAAGATCCTCGTGCCGACGGACTTCTCGGAAGACAGCGAACACGCGGCCGCCTACGCCGTCGAACTGGGGCGGCAGTACGGGGCCGGCGAAATCCACTGCATCCACGTCTCCGACATCCCGGCCGACCTGCTGGCGACTAGCGCCTACTACATGACCGGGCCGAGCGAGCAGTTCATCGAGCAGGTCCGCCAGGAGGGGCGCAAGAGCCTCGATGCGTTCGCCCAGAAGAACTTCAAGGACGTCCCCGTCAAGACGGCGTTCCTGGAGGGCCGGCCTTTCGTCGAGATCGTCCGCTACGCCCGCGAGAACCAGATCGACCTGATCATCATCTCTACCCACGGTCGCGGCGGCATCAAGCACGCCCTCTTCGGCAGCGTCGCCGAAAAAGTGGTCCGCAAGGCCCCCTGCCCGGTGCTCGTGCTGAAACACGAGGAGCGGGATTTCGTGATGCCGTAAAGCGTTTTCATCTTTCCTACTTTTTGCTGTAGCACATCGCCGCGGGCAGGTATGCTCTGGCCGTGACTAAACTCAGCGACAGCGTTCAGTACCTCAAAGGCGTCGGGCCGAAACGGGCGGCGCTGCTGGCCGGCCTGGGCATCCGCAACATCGGCGATGCGCTGCGGTTCTTTCCGCGCAAGCACATCGACCGCGGTGACATCGTGCCGATCCGCCAGGTGCGGCCCGGGCAGGATGTGGCCGTGCGGGCGACGATCCTCGAGATGCGGGCCCCACGCTGGGGCGACCGGCTGGAGGCGATGATCCAGGACTCCAGCGGCACGATGCGCGTCATCTGGTTCCATGCGCGGTTTCTCGTCCAGTCCCTCGCAACGGGCGCCGAGTACATCTTCTACGGCCGCGCCGGCGAGTACCGCGGCCGCCTCCAGTTGCAGCACCCGAAATTCGATCGCGTCGCCGCAGGCCAGGCGGCCGACGACGGCGACCGCATTCTCGTCGAGTACCCGGCCACCGAGGGGCTCGGGCAGCCGTCGCTTCAGGCGATGGTCCGCGAGGCGCTGCGCGTGGGCCTGCCCCTGGCCAGGGAGACCCTGCCGGAGGAGATGCGCCGGCGACTGCGCCTGACGGACCTGGCCGACGCGCTGCGGATGATACACCTGCCGCGCTCCATGCTTGAGGTGCGCGAGGCGCGGCGGCGGCTGGTCTTCGGCGAGTTCTTCCTGATGGAACTGGCGGTGGCCCTGCGGCGAAGGAGCGCCTTGTCTTCGCACAACGCCCCGCCCGTCCCCGTGAGCGACAAGGTGGACGAGCGCATCCGCGCGCGCTTTCCGTTCCGGTTCACCGCCGCGCAGGACCGCGTGATCGCCGAGATCCGCGGCGACCTGGGCCGCGACCGCCCGATGACGCGCCTCCTCCAGGGCGACGTGGGCTGCGGCAAGACGGCCGTGGCGCTCTACGCGGCGTTGGCGGCCGTGGCGGCGGGGTACCAGGCGGCCATCATGGCCCCGACCGAAATCCTCGCCACGCAGCACTACCACAGCGTCCAGAAGTACCTCGTGGGCAGCCGCGTCCGGTGGGCACTGCTGGTGGGCGGCTTGGGCGCGGCGGAGCGGCGGCGGGTCCTCCGGCGCATCCGGAGCGGAGACGCCGACATCATCGTCGGCACGCACGCTCTGTTGGAGCAGGACGTGACGTTCTCGCGCCTCGGCCTCGTGGTCATCGACGAGCAACACAAGTTCGGCGTCCTCCAGCGGGCCGAGGTCAAGTGGCAGCCGGCGGCGGACAACCCGAACCTCCAGCCGCATTACCTCGTCATGACCGCGACGCCCATCCCGCGGACCCTGGCCCTGACGGTCTTCGGGGACCTCGACGTCTCGACGATCGACGAGATGCCCCCCGGCCGCACCCCGGTCGAGACGTGGTGGGTGCGCCCGGACGAACGCCAGAAGGCCTACGCGGCCGTGCGCAGGGAACTCAAGGCCGGGCGGCAGGCGTTCATCGTCTGCCCGCTGGTCGAAGAAAGCGAGACGGGCGATCTGAAGGCCGCCACCCAGGAGGCCGCGCGGCTCCAGGCGGAGGTTTTCAGCGAGTTTCGCGTCGGCCTGCTACACGGCCGCATGAAACCCCAGGAGAAGGAATCCGTGATGGAGCGGTTCCGGCGCGGCGAGGTCCACGTCCTGGTTTCGACGGTGGTGATCGAAGTCGGAGTGGACGTTCCGAACGCAAGTGTTATGATAGTGGAGCACGCGGAGCGGTTCGGCCTGGCGCAGTTGCACCAGTTGCGGGGCCGCATCGGCCGCGGGGCCGCCAAGAGCGTGTGCCTGCTGATGGGCGAGCCCGCAACGCCGGAGGCCCAGCGACGCCTTCAGGTGATGTGCGAGACAGCCGACGGCTTCCGCATCGCCGAGGAAGACCTCAGGCTGCGCGGGCCGGGCGAGTTCTTCGGCACGCGGCAGCACGGCATGCCGGAACTCTTGATCGGCAACATCATTGAGGATTACGATCTGCTGCGACTGGCGCGCAACGAGGCGTTCGCGTGGATCGAAAAGGACCCGGCGCTCGCCACGCCCGACTCGGAACCGATACGCCGGGCTCTGGTTAAGCGATTCAAGGACACGATGCGACTGATCGAAGTCGGGTGACGAAAGGATTGCCATGCAAGAACTGCTGCGTTCGCTGAAGATCGACACGGGCGGCCTCGTGCCCGTCATCTCCCAGGACGTCGAGAACGACGAGGTCCTGATGGTCGCGTGGATGAACGCCGAGGCCCTGCGGCTGACCGTGAAAACGGGCGTCGCGCACTACTATTCGCGCAGCCGCCAGAAACTCTGGCGCAAGGGCGAAGAGAGCGGCCACGTCCAGAAAGTCCGCGAAATCCGCACCGATTGCGACAAAGACGTCCTCCTGATAAAGGTTGAACAGACGGGCGGCGCATGCCACACCGGGTACCGCTCGTGCTTCTCGTGGGTCCTGAAGGACGAGAAGTGGGTCGAGGACGGCAACAAGGTGTTCGACCCGAAGCAGAAGTACGGCAAGTAGCGTGCCCACTATGACATGGAAACGCGCGCTCCTGGTGTACCCCTACAGCCCCTCGAAAAAGAGCGAGCAACTCTACGGGGGCCTGGCGATCATCAACCCGATCGGCCTGGAGGTGGTCGCCGCGCGCCTGAAGCCCGTCGTCAACGAACTTCTCCTCGTCGACATGCGCCTGGAGAAAGAACCGCTGGCCGACATCATCCGCCGCTTCCGGCCCGACCTTATCGGTATCTCCATCAACTGGGGCCGCGACGAGTTCGTCGACTCTCTCGTGCACGCCCTGCCCCAGGACGTGACGCTCGTCGTGGGCGGCCTGTACGCCACGCGCGAGTCGGAGGACGTTCTGGGCGAGTTCCCCGAGATCGACATCCTCGCCCTCGGCTACGGCGAGGACAGCCTGCGCGAACTCGTCGAGAAAGGCTCGCCCGAGGGCGTCTCCGGCCTCTGGTTCCGCAAGCAGTCCGGCGCCTACCCGCCGGGGCTGGCCCGCGACGGACTGCCCACGATGGGCGGCCCGCTCGTTAAGAACCCCCTGCGGCACACGGTCGACGTCTCGCACTTCCACCTCGACCGCTCGGTCCGCCGCTACGAGTACCCGTGGCTGACCCTGAAGGGCGACAACATCATCACGAGCCTCGGGTGCCCGATGGTCTGCGCCTTCTGCAAGTGGCGCGAGAACATCTTCGGCGAGGTCCAGCCGTGGATCGCCCGCGAGCCCGAAGACGTCGTGGAGGAACTGGCCCAGACCGACGCCGACATCGTCCACATCGTCGACGCGAACTTCGCCCACGACCTTAAACGCGTCGAAAAGATCTGCGACCTCTTGATCGACCGCAACATCCGCCACCTCTACGCCTGCGAAATCCGCGTCAACGCCCTCTGGAAGGACCCCGCCCTGGTCAAAAAAATGGAGCAGGCGGGCTTCTTCATGTTCATGGTGGGCATCGAGTCGTACCAGCCGCGCCTCTTGAAGGCCATGCGCAAAGGGTACACCGTCAAGATGTGCCGCGAGGCATTCCGGAACCTCTCGCACACCAATATCCTGACGCTCGGGAACTTTCTCATCGGCAACCCCGGCGAGACCGCGGCCGAGATGCTGGGCGTCGCCGACTTCGCCGCCGATATCGGCCTGGACTTCATCAGCCCCAACAAAATCTACGCCTATGCCAACACCGACTTCGAGCAGTGGATCCTGAAGCAGCCGGGCTACCGCGTCGAGGGCCGCCGCCGCTACGTCGTCAGCGACCAGTTCGGCGTCGACGACCTCAGACGCATCCAGGCCCGGATCATGCTGCGGTTCCTCCGCAAGCATCCCCCGTGGATCGCCTACCGCAAGGCCCTGGCCCACCCGATGGTCGAAAAACTCGGCCGCCGGCGCATCCGCATGGCCATGCTGCACAGCCTGTGGAACCACATCGCCGACCCGAACTTCCGGCGGCGGGCCCTGAAGAAACTGGCCAAGCGCTTCGGCCGCTCCGGCAAGGCGGCGTCGTAATAGGTTTTTCCTTGACGCTCGGCGCAAGGCGGCCTCTAATAAAACCCGTGGACTGAGCCGCACTGATTGGCAGTGCATCTCACCGGAGGGAGGGAGTTCCCATGTATCGTTTGCTCGCGGTTTCAGCAGTAATTCTGGCCTTTGCCGCCTGGAGCGCGGCCCCCGCGCTGGCCCAGGCCGGCGGCGATTATCAACTGCCGCCCATCAAATTGAAGCCGGATCGCCCAACGACGGCCAAGCCGATCCCGCCGACTCCGGACGACCGCACGCCGCCGCCGTCGGCCGAGAAACCGCCGGAACCGACGCCTCCACCCACTCCGCCGACGCCGCCGCCGACTCCAACTCCTCCGCCGACACCCACGCCGCCACCATCGCTGCCGCCTGCGCCGCCTTCTCCGCCGCCGACACCAATGCTGCCGCCTACTCCGCCGGCACCGGCGCCGACTCCAACTCCGCCGACGCCGACACCTCCGCCGTCGCTGCCGCCCGCGCCGCCGGCCGAGAAGCCGGTCCCGGCCAAGGCTCCCGCAAAGGAGACCGCTCCGGACGCCGAGAAGCCGGCCCCCAAGGCCCCGGCCCCGATCGAGACGCTGGTTGAACCCGCCCCGATCGCCAAGCCGCTGAAGACGTCGCCCGCGGCCGATGCGCCGCTGCCACCTCTGCCGCCCATGCCGCCCGACCTGGCCCGCGAACTGCGCCAGACGCCCCCGGGCGCGCTGACACAGCCCGCCAAGGAAGCCAAGGCCGAAGCGCTCCAGCAAGAGATGATGGAGGCACAGGTCCGCCCCACGCCCAGGGAAACCAACCTGACCGGCATGGGCGAAGTCGGCCTGGCCGAGGAAGTCGTCCGCGCCCGAAAGGCATACAACCGCGCTCTGCTGACCATGAAAGACTTCTACTCATCGCGCGGCACGGCGGTGAAACTCGGGTGGGTGGAGTCCGAACTCGATGCCTTCGAACACGTGCCGAAGATGCAGTACCTGACGGTCGCTGAAATGGCCGGCCCGAACCTCCGGCCCATCCGCCGCATCGAGGCCGCAGACCAACTCTACGAAGAAGGCTTGCAGTACAAGAATTACCCGGCGATGCCCTTCCCGGTCTCCAACCCCGGCAAAGACGCCTACCTGAAGAGGGCGCTCGAGAAGTTCCAGACCATCATCGAGAAGTACCCCGAGAGCGACAAGATCGATGACGCCGCCTTCCGGATGGGCGAGATCTATGGCGGCTGGTACTTCAACGACTTCGCCCGCGCGGTCGAATGCTACACGCGGTGCTGGGAATGGAACCCGAAGACCGACCTGCCGGCCGTCTTCAACGCCGCCAAGATCTACGATGAGAAACTCAACAACCGCACCAAGGCGGTGGAACTGTACAACCGCGTCGTCACCGAATACCCGAACGAGGAACTTCAGAAGCAGGCCGTCGATCGCATCAAGGCCCTCACGGGCAAGTGATGAATCCGCCAACACGAGTCGGTATCGGCTTTGACATTCATCGCCTGGTGGCAGGCCGCCGCCTCGTGCTGGCGGGCGTCGATGTGCCCCACGACCGCGGAGCCCTCGCCCACAGCGACGGCGACGTGGTCCTCCACGCTGTGGCCGACGCCATGCTCGGCGCCGCCGGCCTCGGCGACCTCGGCGAACATTTTCCCGACACCGACCCGGCTTGGAAGGACGCCGCCAGTTCCGATATCGTGGACCGCGTGTACCAGATGATCAAGGCGGCGGGGTGGCGGGTCGTCAACGTCGACGTCAACATCCTGCTGGAGAAGCCGAAACTCGTGCCGCATAAAAGGCAGATGCGGGCCCGTCTGCACGAACTGCTTTGGACCGAGGCGCCGTCGGACGTGAGCGTGAAGGCCCGGACGATGGAAGGCCTAGGCCCCATCGGCGCCGGCGAGGCCGTGGCGGCCCAGGCCGTCGTGATGCTCGGGCGCGTTTGAAGTTTCATGGTTAGCCGCCCATCTTGATGGGCGCGTGTTTTTTTACGAGGCTCAACGTGGCGCTTAAGCCCAACAACTTACACGTATACAACACGCTCACGCGGTCGAAGGAGCGTTTCGAGCCCCTCGACCCGCCGCACGTCGGCATGTACGTGTGCGGCCCGACCGTTTACGGCGACGCCCACATCGGCCACGCCAAAAGTTACGTCTCGTTCGACGTCATCGTCCGGTACCTGCGGTATCTGGGGTACAACGTCCGCTACGTTCAGAACATCACCGACGTGGGCCACCTGACCGACGACGCCGACCAGGGCGAAGACAAGGTCGAGCGCAAGGCCAAGGCCGAGCGCGTCCACCCGATGCAGATCGCCCAAAAGTTCACGTGGAGTTACTTCGAGGACATGGCGCGGCTGAACGTGCTGAAGGCCGACATCCAGCCGTTCGCCTCGGGCCACATCATCGAGCAGATCGAACTGGTGAAGCGCCTCATCGCCGCCGGCCACGCCTACGAGGCCGCCGGCAACGTCTACTTCGACGTCGCCAGTTGGCCGAAGTACGGCAAACTCTCGGGCCGCAGTGTCGATGAGATGGTCTCCGGCACGCGCGTCGAGACGGCCGCCGATAAGCGCGCCCCCGCCGACTTCGCCCTCTGGAAACGCGCCGAGCCCGGCCACATCATGCAATGGCCCAGCCCGTGGGGCAACGGCTACCCCGGCTGGCACCTTGAGTGCTCCGCGATGAGCATGAAGTACCTGGGGGAATCGTTCGACATCCACGGCGGCGGCATGGAGAACCAGTTCCCCCACCACGAGGACGAGATCGCCCAGGCCGAGGCCGCCACCGGCAAACCGTTCGTCAAGTACTGGCTCCACAACAACATGGTGACCGTGAACGGCCAGAAGATGGGCAAGAGTCTGGGGAACTTTATCACGCTTAAAGATGCGTACCAGAAATGGGACCCGATGGTGCTGCGGCTGTTCATCCTCCAGAGCCATTACCGCAGCCCGCTGGACTTTTCGGACGAGGCGCTGGA